>NZ_QHJN01000097.1:0-31637 GCF_003947565.1 Actinomadura sp. WAC 06369
GTCCAGGACGGTGCGGGCCACGCGGCGGATCTGGGCCAGCGCGAGGGGGTAGCCGATGCAGAAGTGCGGGCCCGCGCCGAACCAGAGGCGGCGCAGCTCGGGCGGGTGCGGGCGGGCGGGGTCGAAAGGCCCGAGGTCACGGCAGCAGTTGTGCGTGGCGATGAGGATCCGGTCGCCCGGCCGGACGGCCGCGCCGCCGATCCGCGACGGCCGGTGCACGCTGCGCAGCATGACGGGCGTCGGGGTGGTGACCCGCATGGCCTCGTCGATCGCCCGGTCCAGGAAGCCGTCGGACGCGGCGGCGTCGGCGAGCAGCCCGGAGTCGGCGAGGAGGGCGACGAGGCGGGGGGTCAACGTCGCGACGGTCTCGGTGCCGGTGAGGAAGAACGCCCCGGCGGCGCCGCGCGCCTCGTCCTCGGAGAGCCCGAGCGTCCGCATGCGTCCCATGACGGTCGACTCGTCCCCGGCGGCGTACGCCTTCGCGGCGGCGTCGCCCAGCGGGTCCAGCACCGCGCGGGCGCGCCGGACCTGCGCGGGCGACAGCCGCCGGGTCCGCAGCGAGACGGCCGAGACGACCCGCTCGCCCTGCTCGAACAGCCGCCGGAACTCGTGCTCGGTGCGCAGCTCCAGGCCGACGACCTCGCTGATCACGGCGCCCGCCATGACGCGCGCGGCGTCCACGAGGTCGACGGGCGCGCCGCCCGCGAGGCGTCCGGCGAGCCGGTCCAGCGGCCCGTCCAGGACGCGCGCGCACAGCCCGTCCGCGTAGGCGGGGGTGAACAGGTCGGTGAGGCGGCGCCGGAGGGCCCGGTGGGCGTCGCCCTCCATGTTGAGCAGGACGGACGGCCCCAGCACGGGCGTCCACAGGTCGCCGGGCGACCCGGGGCCGTCCTTGCGGAACGTCTCGCCGTCCATGAGGACGCCGCGGGCGAGGCCGGCGTCGTTCACCACGACGCCCACGCCGGGCACCCGGACGACGGGGCCGCGCCGGGCGAGGCCGCGCAGCAGCGGGTACGCGAACGGGTGCGCGGCGAGGTAGAGGCGGCGCTCCCAGGCCGCCGTGCGCGCGGGCGGGGGGCGGCGGTCCCGGTTCATCGGATGTCGACCTCCGCGGGCCGGTACCGGTGGTCGGCGTACCAGCCGAGGGTCCGGACCAGGCCGAACGCGCGCAGCCGCCGCACCGACCCGTAGACGACCACGTCGTCGCGCAGCCCGTAGGCGGGCGTGAGGTACCGGACGCGGTTGACGAGCGCGCGGTCCTCGTGGACGTCCTCGATGCGGGTGCGCGGGAAGCCGCCCGCGCGCTCGTACAGGTCGGCGGTGATCGCGAGGTTGCAGCCCGGCATCATCACGTAGGGCCCGAGGTAGAGGGGGTCCTGGTTGCCGGGGCGGAACCGGCCGAACAGGGCGGCGGCGTCGATGACGGCGGGCAGCAGCGTGCGCTCCCACATCTTGAGCGGGAACTCGTCGGTGCGGGGCCGCAGCGGCCCGCTGACCAGTTCGAGCCCCGCGCCGAACGCCCGCTTCACGGCCGCGATCCAGCCGCAGTGCGGCAGGCAGTCGGCGTCGGTGCGCGCGATGTGCGTGGCCCCGGCGGCGATGGCGTGCCGGAACCCGGTGTCGGCGGCGGCGCCGGTGCCCTTCTCGTCCTCCCGGACGATCCGGACGCCGAAGCCCGGGCCGTCCGCGGCGAACTCCTCGACGATCTTCACGGTGGCGTCGGCGCCGGCGTTGTCGACGACGACGAGCGTGAACGCGGTGTCGGTCTGCTCGGCGAGGCGGCGCAGCGTCGCTCCGATCGAGCGCTCCTCGTTGTAGGCGGGGACGACGACCCAGAGGTCCATGGTCACAGCTCCGCGAACAGCACGCCGAGGCTGAGGCCGCCCGCGAGGCCGACGAGCGCGACCCGGTCGCCCGGCCCGCAGCGCCCGTCGGCGACGGCGGTCGCCAGTTGCAGCGGGAGGCTCGCGGACGCGACGTTGCCGTGGTCGGGCAGCGTCACGACGAGCTTCTCCGGCGGGATCCCGAGGGCCGCGCGCAGCACCTCCAGGTACGGGACGGTCACCTGGTGGACGGCGACGACCGCGAAGTCGTCCCAGGTCAGGCCGGTCTTCTCGAGCGCGGTCGTGAACAGTTCGGTGCCGCCCGCGAGGAACGCGTCCTTGAGGCGGCGGCCGTCCCCGCTGAAGTAGGTGTACTCGGGGTCGCGGGGGTGCATGGAGCCGCCGCCGGGGAGCGTCCCGATCTGCCAGGACGCGGAGGCGGCCGCGAAGTCGCGGTAGAAGATCCCGCCGTCGGGGGCGGCCTCGACGAGCATCGCGGCGCCGCCGTCGGAGAGGGTGTAGCCGGCGAACGCGTCGACGAACTGGGCGCGGTCGCGGACGCTCCAGCGGATCGCGCGGGACGGGCTCTCGCCGGTGCAGACCAGCACGCGCTCGTGCTGCCCCGTGCGGATCAGCGCCTCGGCGGTCTGCAGGCCGTTGAGGAAGCTGTTGCAGGCGTTCTTGACGTCGAAGACGGGGCAGGTCGCGCCGAGTTTCGCGGCGACGATGTGGGCGGTGGCGGGCTCGACGAGGTCCTGCGACGCCGACCCGAAGACCAGCAGGTCGACGCCGTCCGGGCGGAGGCCGCGGGCGGCGAGGACGCGGCGGGCGGCGGCGACGGCGAGGTCGGACGCCTGCTCGTCGTCGCGCATGACGTGCCGGGCGCGGATCCCGGTCATCCGCTCGACGATCGTGGGGTGCGGCCGGTAGCCGGCGCTCTCGCGGGCGATGCGCGCCTCGACCTCGGCGCTGCTCACGGTCCGCTCCGGCAGGTGCGCGGCGACGGCGGTGATGCGGGCTCTCATGGGGTCCCCCGGTTCCTCGTGCTCGGTCGGCGGCCAGGACGGCCAGGTTCGCCGACGTGGGCGCCCTCCGGACAGCGAGACCTTACGGAAAGGCCACCGGGGAAGTAGCCCAGTTCGAGGTGAGTACTACCACTTATCCCGAATGAGCGATACAGCCGGTCCGTCCGGTGACACGATCCGCGACAATCACCTGGTGACCAGGACGAAGACGACCCGGCCGGCACCGCGGCCGGCGACGGGACCGAGCGCGAGAGCGGCGGCGGAGGCGCGGCGGCACGAGGCTCGGCTGCTGTGGCACGGCAACCGGGGGCTGTTCGCCCTCCTGCAGGCCGGGCGGCGCACCGGCCCGGTGGCGCGCGTGCCGCGGCTCGGCTGGGTGGTGACCGACCCCGTCCTGGCCCGCCGCGTCCTCAACGACCACGAGCACTTCGGCATGAACGGCGAGGGCGGGGTCGGCCACCTGTGGACGCAGCTGTTCGGCGCGGAGATGGGGCAGTTCTTCGGGGGCGCGCGGCACACCGAGGTCCGCACCGCCGCCCGCGACCTGTTCACCGAGGACGCCGCCCGCGCGCTGATCGACCGGTCGCAGGGCGCCCACCACGCCGACCTGGCCCGCCGCCTCGCCGCCGGCGAGGCCGTCGACGTCGCCGACACCGCGCGCGTCCTCGCCGGCCGGATGGTCGCCGACGTCCTCGGCCTCCCCGCGGACCGGCCGGACGGGACGTACCGGGCGCTGTTCGGCGCCGGGGAGAGCCTCGCCGCCCTCGCGCTCGGCACCGCGGCCTCGACCGAGCTCGACCCGGCGACCGTCGCGCGGGCCCGCGCGATCGTCGAGGGCATCACCGCGGACGTCCCCGAGGCGTACCGGACGGGCGGGCCCGAGACCCTGCTCGGCCGCTGCCGGGAGACCGGCATCGGGCTGCCGATGGCGCGCGGCCTCGCGACCCTGCTGGTGATCGCGGGCACCGAGACCGGGGCGTCCGGGACCGTCCGGACGGTCGCGCTCGTCCACGACACCGGCGGCCAGCGCGCCCTGCTGGACGACCCGTCCCTCCTGGACGGCGCGGTGCGGGAGGGCCTGCGGGTCGCCGCGCCCGCGCCCGTCATCGGACGGCACGTCGTGCGGGACGCGGACGTCGCGGGGCGGACGCTGCGCGCCGGGGAGCGCGTGCTGGTCCTGACGTACCTGGCGACGAACGGCGCGGGACCGTTCGACGTGCGCCGCCCGTACGTCCCGGAGACCCGGCAGCTGTGGTTCGGCGGGGGCCGCCACCTGTGCCTGGGCGCCGCCGTGGCGCGCGTGCAGGTGGCGCGGATGCTGGCGACGCTGCTGGCGGACGGGCGCCCGTACACGATCACGCGCCGGCGGGCGGCGCGGCGGGTGCTCGTCCCGTCGTACGCGGAGCTGCGGGTGGCGCCGGCCCCCTGACGTCCGCACGTCCTGGTGAGCGGGGGCCACCGGGGCCCGGCGGGCCGGGCGGGTCAGATGCGCGGGGGCACCGGCTCGCCGGACGGCTCCGCGGACGGCACGGGCGGCGACACCGTGGTCGTCGGGGCGGGCTCGACCCGGCCGGGCGCCTCCATCTCGCGCGACGGCGAGTTCCACCACCAGAGCGCGACCGAGATCGCGAGGAGCACCATGATGCCGCCGAGGAGCTGCGCGACGGCCATCCGGTGGCTCGGGTCGCGGAACCGGCGGCCGCGCGGCGGGCGCGCGGCCCGGCCGCGGCGCCGCGCGGCGCGGTGGGCCGCCCGCCGGTCGCGGCGGCTCGGCGGGCGGGCCCGCTCTCGTGCCGAGGGTTCGGTGAACGCGGCACCGCGGACGAAGTCTTCGTCGAACACGGGCTCGTCGAAATCTGCGGGCATCGGACGTCTCCGGCGCGGGGGGCGGACGCCTCCACGGTAGTTGACGCCGGCACCCACCGGACACCGCGACGTTTTTCAAGCGGCGGCAAAAACCGATAGTTCACTATCGGTTGATAGGCTGAGCAGGTGCCGAGCGAAGCTTCCCGACCGCTGCGCGCCGACGCGGCCCGCAATTCCGCGAAGATACTGCGGGCCGCGCGGCGGGTCTACGCCGAGCGGGGCCCCGACGCGCCGCTGGAGGAGATCGCCCGCCGCGCGGGCGTGGGCATCGCGACGCTGTACCGCCGCTTCCCCGACAAGGCCGTCCTCGTCCGGGCCGCCCTCGACCAGAGCTTCACCGAGGAGCTCGCGCCGGTCATCGAGGAGGCCCTGGACGACCCCGATCCGCGCCGCGGGCTGGCCCGGGTGATCGAGACGGCCGTGGCGCTCACCGCCCGCGATTACAACATGGTCGCCGCCGCCCGGAACGCCGGCGGCTCCCCGGTGGACGCGGGCGCCCGGTTCTTCGCGTCGCTGGCCCCGCTGATCCGCCGCGGCCAGGAGGCCGGGCTCGTCCGCGGCGACCTCGTGCCCGACGACGTCCGCCGGATCATGTCCATGCTGGTCAGCGTGCTGTGGACGCTCGACCCGCGGGAGGACGGCTGGCGGCGCTACGTCGGGCTGCTCCTCGACGGGCTCAAGCCGGAGGCGGCGAGCCCGCTGCCGCCCCCGGCTCCGCTGCTGATCCGGCGCCCGGGCGGCTGACGCGCCGCCGGGGCGGGCCGGCCCGGGCCCGGACGGCGGCTACCCGTCGCCGTGCGCGAGGTCGATGTCGTGGCCGTCCAGCCCGCTCCCGGTGACGGTGACCGCGGTCGCCCTCGGCGGGTAGCCGGTCGCGATGACCGTGTACGCGCCGCCGTCGAGGTCGGAGAAGGCGTAGGCGCCGTCCGGGCCGGTCGTGGTCGTCGCGACCGCGTTCCCGGCCGCGTCGACCAGCGTCACCCGGGCGCCGCCGAGCGGCGCGCCCGCGCCGCGCACCGTGCCCCGCACGTGCGCGCCGGCGCGGAGCTCCACCTCGACCCGGGTGGCGGCGCCCGCGCCGACCTCGACGGGGACGGCCTGCGGCCGGTGCCCGGGCGCGTTGACCGCGAGCGTCATCGCGCCCGGCACCAGGTCCGCGACGGCGAACTCGCCCCGCGGGCCGGTCTCCGCCGTCGCCAGGACGTCGCCGCGCACGTCCGTCACGATGACCACGGCCCCGGCGACCGGCGCCCCGCCGGGCACCGACCGCACCGCGCCGGACAGGCCGCTCGTCCCGCCCAGCAGGACGTCGTGCGCGACCGGCGCGCCGCCGACCGCGATCGACGCGGCCTGCGGCTGGTGGCCGTCGGCGGAGGCGATCAGCACGTAGGAGCCGGTGTCCGGCGCGGTGAGCACGTACGCGCCGTCGCGGTGCGCGACCGCCCGGCCCACCTGGCGTCCCGCCTGCGAGATCAGCGTCACCGCGGCGCCCGCCACGGGCGCGCCCTCCGCCCCGCGGACGTGCCCGGTGACGGGGATCCCGGCCGCGCCCGTCCCGTCCGGCGCGCCGGACGGGACGGCCGGGCCCGGGCCCGCCGGGGCCGCCGGAGCGACGGCGGCGCCGGGCCCCCGGGCGGCGGCGAGCGCCTCCTCCTTCACGTCGGCCGCGGCGGCCGGCTCGCGGGCGCCGCCGCCGGGCGCCCCCTCGGCCGCCGTACCCGACGCGGGCGGCCGCGCGGCGGGACGGCGCCGCGGGATGAGGGCGGCGATGGCGAAGGCCAGCAGGGCGGCGCCCGCCCCCGCGCCCATGACCGCCTTGAAGCCGTCCTCGGAGGGCACCGGGACACCGCCGAGGCTCACGACCATCTCGGCGAGGATGACGCCCGCCGCGGCGCTGGCGACCGACGTGCCGATGGACCGCATCAGCGTGTTGAGGCTGTTCGCCGCGCCCGACTCGGACGCGGGCACCGCGCCCATGATGAGCGTGGGCATCGCCCCGTACGCGAAGCCGATGCCGGCGCTGATGACGCAGGTGGCCAGCACGAGGTGCCAGATCTCCTCCATCAGCAGGATGTTCACCCCGTACCCCGCGGCGACGATCAGCGCGCCGGCCATCAGGGTGGTCTTCGGCCCCGCGCTCCTGGAGACGGCGGCGGAGACCGGTGCCGTCGCCATCATCACCAGCCCGCCGGGCATCATGACCAGGCCCGCGACCAGCAGCGACTCGCCGAGGCCGTGCCCGGTGGCCACCGGAAGCTGGACGACCTGCGGGATGACCAGCGACATCGCGAACATGGAGAAGCCGATCGCGATCGACGCGATGTTGGTGACGAGCACCTGCCGGCGCGCGGTGGTGCGCAGGTCGACCAGCGGGTCCCGGACGCGCAGCTCGAACGCGCCCCACACCAGCAGGACGGCGGCGGCCGCACCGAACAGGCCGAGGGTCGTGCCGCTCGTCCAGCCCCAGTCGGCGCCCTGCGAGATGGCCAGCAGCAGGCAGACCAGGCCGATCGCCATGCCGGCGGCCCCGACCAGGTCGAACCGTCCGCCGGTCCGCATCCGCGACTCCGGCACCAGGGTCAGCACGAGCAGGAACGCGACGCCGCCGAGGCCGGCGGAGAACCAGAACAGGGCGTGCCAGTCGAAGGTGTCGGCGATGAGCGCGGCGGCGGGCATGCCGAAGGCGCCGCCGACGCCGAGGGAGGCGCTCATCAAGGCGATGGCGGACGGCAGCCGCTCGGCGGGCAGCTCGTCGCGCATGATGCTGATGCCGAGCGGGATCACGCCGGCCGACAGCCCCTGCAGCACCCGCGCGACGATCATCGGCGGGAGGGTGTCGCTGAGCCCCGCCGTGACCGAGCCGGCCACCATCGCGGCCACGCTGACCAGCAGCATGAGGCGCTTGCCGTACATGTCCCCGAGCCGTCCGCTCACCGGGGTGGCGACGGCCGCGGCGAGCAGCGTGGCGGTGACCGCCCAGGCGGCGTCCGCCGCCGACGCGTCCAGCAGCCGGGGCAGGTCGGGGACGATCGGGATCACCAGGGTCTGCATCAGCGAGACCACGATCCCGCTGAACGCGAGGACCGCCACGACCAGGTTCACCCGCACCGGCGCGGGCACCTCCCGCTCCGCGGACCGGGGTTGCGCATGGGACATGTATCGAGCCTCCGTGGGAGCTTTCGGATGATCACGACGGATCGCGCTCGGCGGATCGGGCGGCGCCCGCGCGGGGACGGCCACAAGCGATACGCAACTATCACTTAATGCTCCAGCGAAGCTAACACAACCGAGAGTGAACTCTCGGTTGTTCGGCGGCAGCGTGTCCGACGCCACACGTCTTCTAGAACGTGTTCTACCTAAAACCGGATCGCCCGGTGACGAAGCTCACCGCCGCCCACCTTGAGAACGATCATGTCCGCATGGTAGGACGTGCGGCGCCCGCTTCGCCTGCCGAAAGTGCGACTCAACCAAGCAAGCGCTTGAATAAGACTCTTGATTAGACTTGAGTCTCATTTTCTCTTGTCCGGCCCGTGGAACGCGTTCTACGGTGGGCGGAGCAGCAGCGTCGTCGCAGGCAAGGAGCGCCGCCATGACCGCCACCGCACCCGAGACCGCCGCACCCGAGACCGCCGTCCCCGCCGGCTTCGACTTCAGCAGCCCCGACCTGATGGCCGAGCGCGTCCCGCTCGCCGAGTTCGCGGCGCTGCGCCGCACCGCCCGCCCGTGGTGGAACCCGCAGCCCCGGGGCGCGACGGGCTTCGACGACGACGGCTTCTGGGTGGTCAGCAAGCACGCGCACATCAAGGAGATCTCGCGCGACCACGAGCTGTTCTCGGCCGCCCGGAACGGCTCGGTGATCCGGTTCAACGAGCGGTTCGCGCCCGAGGAGCTGGACGTCCAGCGCGAGAACCTGCTGCTGCACATGGACCCGCCGACGCACGCCAAGCTGCGCCGGATCGTCTCCCGGGGCTTCACCCCGCGCGTGATCAACGGGCTGCACGACGCCCTGCGGGACCGCGCGGAGCGGATCGTGGCGGACGCGCGGCGCCGCGGCGGCACCGGCGACTTCGTCACCGAGATCGCGGCCGAGCTGCCGCTGCAGGCGATCGCCGAGCTGATGGGCGTCCCGCAGGAGGACCGGGGGCGGCTGTTCTCCTGGTCGAACCAGATGCTCGGCTACGACGACCCCGAGTACGAGGGCGACCCGGCGTGCGCCGCCGCGGAGATCATCGGCTACTCGATGGAGCTGGCCGAGCAGCGCCGCGGCTGCCCCGCCCACGACATCGTCACGAAGCTGGTCGAGGCGGACGTGGACGGCCGGGGCCTCACCGACGACGAGTTCGGCTACTTCATGATCCTGCTCGCGGTGGCCGGCAACGAGACGACCCGGAACGCGATCACGCACGGGATGATCGCGTTCTTCGACCACCCGGAGCAGTGGGAGCTGTACCGGGCCGAGCGCCCCGAGACGGCCGCGGACGAGATCGTCCGGTGGGCGACGCCGGTGACGGCGTTCCAGCGCACGGCCGTCCGCGACACCGAGCTCGGCGGCGTGGAGATCAAGGCCGGGCAGCGCCTCGCCATGTACTACAGCTCGGCGAACTTCGACGAGGACGTCTTCGACGCCCCGGCCGCGTTCGACGTGCGCCGCTCCCCCAACCCGCACCTCGGGTTCGGCGGCACCGGCGCGCACTACTGCATCGGGGCGAACCTCGCGCGGCTGGAGATCGGGCTGATCTTCGACGCGATCGCCGACCGGATGCCGGACATCGCCCGGGCCGGCGAGCCGCGGCGGCTCCGCTCGGCCTGGCTGAACGGGATCAAGGAGCTGCCCGTCCGCTTCCGCTGACCCGTCGCGGCGATCTCACTCTCCGGGACCGCCCTTCCGACCCGAACTAGAACGCGTTACATTCGAAAGCGAATCGCGTTCTAGAAGGAGACCGCATGGGGAACCCGGTGATCGTCGAGGCCGTGCGGACGCCGCTCGGCAAGCGGAACGGCGTGCTCGCCGGCCTGAAGGCCCAGGCCGTCCTCGCGCACGTGCTGACCGCCGCCGTCGAGCGCTCCGGCATCGACCCGGACCAGGTGGAACAGGTCTTCGCCGGGTGCGTCACGCAGGCGGGCGAGCAGGGCGGCCACATCGGCCGCTACGCCTGGCTGTACGCGGGGCTGCCCTGGCAGACGGGGGTCACGACCGTCGACGCCCAGTGCGGCTCCGCGCAGCAGGCCGTCCACCTCGCCGCCTCGCAGGTGGCGGCCGGTGTCGTGGACGTCGCCATCGGCTGCGGCGTCGAGGTGATGAGCCGCACGCCGCTCGGCGCCAACGTCTACCCCGCCGACCCGCGCCCGGACGACTGGTCGCTCGACATGCCGGACCAGTTCGGCGCCGCCGAGCGGATCGCGGCCCGCCGCGGGTTCACCCGCGCCGACATCGACGCGTTCGGCGCCCGGTCGCAGCAGCTCGCCGCCAAGGCGTGGGCCGACGGCCGGTTCGAGCGCGAGATCGTCCCCGTCGAGGCGCCCGTCCTGGACGCCGAGGGGAACCCGACCGGGGAGACCCGCACGGTGACCCGCGACCAGGGCCTGCGGGAGACCACCGCCGAGGGCCTCGCGAAGCTCAAGCCCGTCCTCGGCGAGGACGCCCTGCACACCGCCGGGACGTCCTCGCAGATCTCGGACGGGGCCGCGGCCGTCGTCGTCATGTCCGAGGAGAAGGCCGCGGCGCTCGGCGTGCGCCCGCGCGCGCGCCTCAAGGCCCAGGCGCTCGTGGGCGGCGAGCCGTACTACCACCTGGACGGCCCCGTGCAGTCCACCGAGCGGGTGCTGGCCCGCGCGGGGATGACGATGAACGACATCGACATCACCGAAGTCAACGAGGCGTTCGCGTCCGTCGCGCTGTCGTGGGCGTCCGTCCACGAGCCGAACATGGACAAGGTCAACGTCAACGGCGGCGCCATCGCCCTCGGCCACCCCGTCGGCGCCACCGGCGCCCGGCTGATCACCACCGCGCTGCACGAGCTGGAGCGCCGCGACGCGGGGACGGCCCTCGTCACCATGTGCTGCGGCGGGGCCCTCTCGACCGCGACCATCCTCGAGCGCGTCTGACCCCGGACGCGTCCGCGCCCGGACCCCGTCCGGGCGCGGAGACAGTTGCACCGCCCGCGCCCGGCCCCGGGCGCGGGCGTCCCCAGGCGCGAAAGGCGGTCTGCCATTGCAGCCGGAACCGGAGGACCTCGGCGGGGGCCTGTGGAGCGTTCCCGTGCCCATCCCGGGCAACCCGCTCGCGTACACGCTGGTGTACGCGCTGGACAGCCCCCGCGGCCCCGTCCTGATCGACGCCGGCTGGCAGCACGAGGACGCCTGGACGGCCCTGACGGGCGGCCTCGCGACCTTCGGCATCGACGCGGCCGACGTGCACGGGGTGGTGGTCACGCACTTCCACCCCGACCACGCGGGCCTCGCGGGCCGGGTGCGGGAGACGTCCGGCGCGTGGATCGCGATGCACCGCGCGGACGCCGAGATCGTGCGGCTGTTCAACTCGGTCGACCGCGCCCAGCGCACCGGCATCGAGCACGACTCGATGAAGCGCGCCGGGGCGTCCGCGGCCGAGCTGGAAGGCTTCGCCGGCGGCGGCGGCCGGGTCGACCCGCCCGCGATCCCCGACCGGGAGCTGTCCGACGGCGACCTGATCGACCTGCCGGGGCGCAAGCTCCGCGCGATCCACACCCCGGGCCACTCCCCCGGCCACATCTGCCTGCACCTGGAGGACGCGGACCGCATCTTCACCGGCGACCACGTCCTGCCGCGCATCACCCCGCACATCGGGCTGTACCCCTACGACATCCCGGACGTCGACCCGCTCGGCGCGTTCCTCGGCTCGCTCGCCCGCATCGGCGAGATGACCGTGGACGAGGTGCTGCCCGCCCACCAGTACCGGTTCGCCGACCTCCCCGCGCGCGTCCGCGAGATCGTCGAGCACCACGAGGAGCGGCTCGGCGAGGTGACCGCGCTGCTGTCGGCGGCCCCGACCGCCCTGTGGGACGTGGCGGCGGGCCTCACCTGGCGGCACCCGTGGACCGAGATGCCCCTGGAGGCCCGCCGGATGGCGACCGGCGAGGCCGCCGCGCACCTGCGCACCCTGGAGAACCGCGGCCTCGTTCACCGCCGGGACGTCGACGGCGTCCTGAGCTTCACCTTGGCAGGCTGATCCGGCGGCTCTCCAGCCACTCCTGGTCGGCCTCGGTCCACAGCAACGGCCCGAGGGTCTCCAGCTCCTCCGCCCACGCGGCGGCCGCCGCCGCGTGGGCCGCCGCGGCGCGCCTCCGCCGCACGCCCGTCCGCACGAGGTCGAACAGCGCGTACACGAGGACCCCGCAGACCAGGATCGCGACGACCACGGCGGGACCTCCCCTCAGGACGCCCGCGGACGGGCGGCCCGGCCCCCGCATGACCCGGAGCGCGGGAACCGGCGACGGCATCTCTGCTCAGGGGATCCCCGCTGGCACGGGCCCGAACCTTTCATGATCATGTCCGCTCGTCCCGGCCGTCACCCGCGCGCCCCGGCGCCCCGGACGGCGTCGCGCGTTCCCGCGCGCGCGTCCGGGGCCGTCACCGCCGGGGCGGCGTCCCGGGTCAGTCCCCGCTCAGGTCGAGGCGCGGCCAGGGCGCCGCGTCCTTCTGGAGCTGGCGGTCGTGGGTGGCGAGCACCACCGCCGCCGGGGTCGCGCCGAGGGCCTCGGTCAGCTCGTCCACGAGGGCGATCGACAGGTGGTTCGTCGGCTCGTCCAGCAGCAGGACGTGCGGGCGCGCGGCCAGCGCCATCGCGAGGTCGAGGCGGCGCTGCTGCCCCATGGACAGCTCGCGCATCGGCCGGCCCGCGTCCGCCGGCGGCAGCAGGCCGAGGTCGCCCAGCGCGACCGCCTCCCCCTCGGCGAGGACGCCCGTGGCGACGAGCCGCCCGACGCGCGCGGCGAACACGTCGCGGGCGCGGCGGCCGCTCGCGCTCGGCGACTCCTGCGCGAGCAGCTCCACCCGCGCCTTGCGCGCCCGCCGCACCGACCCGGACGTCGGCTCGACGGTCCCGGCCAGCACCGCCAGGAGCGTCGACTTGCCCGCGCCGTTCGGCCCGGTCACGACCAGCCGCGAGCCCGACTCCAGCGCGACCGACACCGCCCGGTGCAGCCGCCCGTCGACCCGGACGTCCGTCGCGGTGAGCAGCCGGGCGCCCGGACGCGCCGGGAGGCCGGGCATCCGGAACCGCAGCGGCGGCACCGGCGCGGTCACCGCGTGCCGCTCCAGGTCGTCGCGGCGGCGGTGCACGGACCGGACGAGCGCGGGCGCCCGCGTCGCCCGCTGGTGCTTGCCCGTCCCCTTGTCGGGGCGCCACCCGGTGACGAGCCGGTTCTGCGCCTCCGACAGGTCGCGGGTGAGCCGCGCGTGCTCGGCCCGCTGCCGGTCGTACTCGTCCTCCCAGCGCCGCAGCTCCGCCTCGCGCCCCTCCCGGTACCCGGCGAAACCGCCGCCGTACACGGCCGGCCGCCCGTCGCGGCTCGGGTCGAGGTCGAGGACGGTCGTGGCGACGTCGGACAGCAGCGCCCGGTCGTGGCTCACCACCGCCACGCCGCCGGGGTGGGCGCGCAGCCGCGCGGTGAGGAAGTCGAGCCCGGACGCGTCCAGGTGGTTCGTCGGCTCGTCCAGCAGCAGGAAGTCGTGCTCGGCGCCGAGGAGGCACGCGAGCCGGACCCGGTAGCGCTGCCCGACGGACAGCGCGGCGAGCGGGCGGGTCCGGTCGGTGACGGCGCCGAGGTGCTCCAGGGCGAGGTCGACGCGGCGGTCGGCGTCCCAGGCGTCGAGGGCCTCGGCCGCGTCGAGCGCGGCGGTGTAGGCGTCGTCGGCGCCGGGCCGCCCGTCGGTGAGCGCGGCGGTCGCGTCGTCGAGGGCGCGCAGCGCGGCGCGGGCGTCCGCGAGCTCGGCGTCGACCGCGTCGCCGACCGTGGCGCCGTCCCCGGCGGGCATGGCCTGCTCGGCGATCCCGAGGGTGCCGACGCGCTGGACGGCGCCCTCGTCGGGCGTGAGGACGCCCGCGAGGACGTGCAGCAGGGTCGTCTTGCCGCGGCCGTTCTCGCCGACGATCCCCCAGCGCGCGCCGGGCGAAACGGTCAGGGTGACGCCGTCGAGGACGGTGCGCCCGCCGCGGGCGACGCGGATCCCGTCGGCGACGAGCTGGGCGCGGGCGCGCGCGGGCAGGGTGATGGAGAGGGTGTTCATTCTTCCTCCGGACGGAGGCGCGCACGTGCGGACGGCACGTGGACGGTGCGCCTTCGAGCTGGCTGATGGCAGCGTCAGACCGCCCGCGGCTCGCGCTGCGCGAGGGACGGGCCGTCCGGAAGGGGATCAGAGGAAGAACAAGCGTGGCACGGGACCGACGGTACCAACCGCGCCCCGGGGCCCCGCAAACGATTTTCGGCCGGGCCGGATCCCGCCGCCGTCCAAGATCGTCACAGTGCCGTACGCGGTGTCCGCCGAGGGGGGCTCGGCGGACCACGACGAGACGGAGGTGCGATGGCGGAGCAGATCCCGGACGCGGAGGGGGCCGTGGCGCGGGAGCATCGGGCGCTCGTCGAGCGCGTCGCGTCCGGCGACGTCGACGAGCGTCCGCTGACCGAACATCTGCGGCGGCTGGCGGACCACCCGGACCCGCGGACGGCGCACCGGTGGGCGCGCAGGGCACTGGGCGCGTTCTTCGACGCGGGCGCCGTCCCCGCCTACGCCATGCCCGACCTGGCACGCCTGGCGCGGGCGGCGGGCACCCGCCCGGACACCGAGCGGCGGTTCATCGCCGAGCGGCTGCTGCGGGACGGGTTGCTGCCGCGGGCGCCCATCGGCATGTGGGCTGAACTGGGCGCCGCGCTGCGCGACCTCGCCCGGGACGACGAGGCGTTCGAGCTGCTGCTGGCGGCGCGTCCCGATCCCGGCCCCGGCACCCCGCCGGACGTCCACGCCCGCACCGAGCACCTCTGGCGGCTGCTGGTCGGGAGGTCGGGAGCGGGACGGCTGCCGCGCGACTGGTACCGGGACATCGGACCGCTGCATCTGGACGACGCGATGGGGTTGGCGTACGACGCCGGCGCATGGGCGTTCCCTCCGCCCGATCCGCGCTTCGCCGTGGACGCCGACCCGGTCGCCTGCCGCGAGAACCCGCGCGCGCACCCGCTGTCCGGGACCGACGCGTTGTGGCCGTCCTTCAGTGCTGAGAGGGGCGACCTCCTGCGGCTCGCGGCGCGGCTCGGGGACCCGGAGAAGGAGCACGAGGCGCGCCGCGACCTGGACGCCTACATCCGCGCTATCGGCAGGGCCGCCAATATCGACTATCCCTCCGCGGTGCGGAAGATGATGAAGCACGGGCCGGTCCGCCGGGTTCTGGAGGAGCAGTTCGCGGAGTGGCGGGAGGAATGCGCGGCGGGCCGACTCGACGGCCTCGCGGAGGCGCTGCCCCGGCTGGCGCCGGTGGCCGAGGCCGTAGCGGTCTCCCGGCGGCTGCCGATGGACGCGGACGCCGCCGGGACCGGACTCGTCGACGGCGTCGCCGCCGCCGACCCGGTGGACGCGGCGTGGCGGGCGCTGCGCGCCGGACTCCCCGAGGAGTTCCGTCCCCCGGAGGGCTGGGTCGAGGGGGCGAGCGCCGCCCTGCACGGCGACTTTCTCACGTTCACGTCCCGCATGCGCATCGCCGTGCACGGACCGGGCGGACCGGTGCACGAGGGAGAGCTGCCCTTCTTCCCGGGAAGCGCGAGGTGGTTCAGCGACTTCAGCAGGCTCGTCCCCTGGTTCGACGGCACGGACACTTTCCTGTCGTGTGTGTTCAGGGGACGGCCGACGACGCTCCGGGTGGCGGGCAACGACCGTGTCGAGATTCCCGCGGGCGAACGGCTGCCGTGGCCGCAGAGCGCGACGTCCGTCCCAGTAACGTTCCCCGGAGCCGCCGAACCCGTCCGGGTCGCGCTCGACCGGGGCGCTCTGGAGGTGCGCGCCGACGGCCGGACGGTCACGCGCCGGCGGCCGTTCACGGGCGTCCCGCCCGGCTTCTGGCCGCACCTGGCGCCCGCCGACCCGAACGGCTCGGCGGCACTGCGCCGGGTGGAGCGCGGTACCGTTCGCGACCTGGTCGGCGCGGCGCTGATCGGCGAGGGGGAGCTGGACGCGGAGCTCGCCCGGGTCCTGCCCGAGATCACCGACCCGGTGCTGCGCGACACCGTCCGGGCGATGCTGGCCGAAGCCGCCCGTCTCGTGCTCCTGGCACTGCGGCTCTGCGACGCCCTCGGCCGGGAGCACCCCGCCGGGCTGCCCGACCGGGTCCGAAGCGCGAGCGGGCTGCGGGCCGGCCGCCGCATCGACCAGGTCCCGGCCGTCCGGCGCCTCGCGGAGGTACTGGGCGAGGCCGCGGCGTCCGGTCCCGCGCCCGACGCCCCGGTGCCACTCGACCGCGCCGTCCCGCCCATGCCGAACCGGCTGCTCTTCGGCACGCTGGGAGGCGAGGCGCTGCGGGCGTCCCGCCCGTGGTCGCCGGACTTCGCGCGCGCGCAGGCGCGCGACCTGCTGGGCGCGCTGGGCGACACGCCGTGGGGCGACGGCAGCGGCCGGTGGCGGCGGTTGCAGTTCCGGGCGATGCCCGAGCAGGCCGCGGACGACCGGGTCTGGCGAACCCCGGACGGGGCCATGCTGACCTCCGGCTCGGAAGCGATCGAATACTCCCCCGACGCGGTCTTCCGCCGCGCCTCTTTCGCCGGCTGGACGAACAAGTACGAGCCGCGCCCGCAGGGCTGGGGCGGCGCCGACCGCATCGCCCGGTTCCTGCGCCTGCTGGACGAGCGCGGCCCCGCCCCCTACGACGTGCGACAGATCCACCGCCTGGCCGACGCCACCGGGCTGCGCCTGCACACGGCGGCGTCCGCCGCGTACGGGTTCCCGTACACGGTCGGCCGCGAACGGGAGGCGGCGCTCCTCCCGGCCGAGGTCGCGGCGCTCTACCACGACCCGGAGACCGGCGAACTCGCCATACACGAGTCGTGGCAGCTCGACGACGCGCTCCGCGAGGTCCTCATGCCGGACGAGCCCGAAGACCTCTGGACCGGCGGCCTCGCCGTCGACAAGGCCGTCGAGTGGTGGGACCGCGAAGGCCGCCACCGGGACTGGCCGGGATCCGCCTACTGGGCGGCCAGGAAGTGACACGCACCGTTCCCGGCCGTTGGGAGCCGCGCGGCGGGCCGGTCCGTCAGACTCGGGAGAAATGATCAGGAGGGTGTGGATGACCAAGGAATGGCCCGGTCTGGACGGGGCCGCGGCACGGGCCGCGGAGGACCCGAAGGGTGCGCGGGAGGAGGTGTTCCGGGCGGCGGCGGCGCTCCCCGCGAGCGCGGTGGCCGAGTTCCTGGGGCACGCCGCGGGCGTCTTCGCGGCGGCCGGACGGACGGAGGACGCGGCGTTCCTGTTCGGGCGGTCCCGCGAGGTCGCGGACGCGCACGCACGGCTCCTCGACCTGCCCCCGGACGACGCCCGGACGCAGCGGACGCTCCTGGCGCTCGTCCCGTCCGGGGCGATCACGGCGAGCCTGCTGTACGACCACCTGCGGCGGCTCGCGACCCACCCCGAGCCGGAGGAGGCGCACCGGTGGGCCCGCGAGGCGGTGGGCGCGTTCTTCGACGCGGGCACCGTCCCGTACCCCAACTTCGTGGACGACCTGGGCCGCGTGGCGCGGGCGGCGGGGGCCGACCCGGCCGCCGAGCAGCGGCACGTCGCCGAGCGGCTGCTCCGGGAGGGGCTCCTGCCGCGCGCGCCGCTGCCGGTGTGGGAGGCGCTGGACGAGGCGCTGCGCGGGCTCGCCGCGGACGACGAACTGCTCGACCTGCTGATCGCGGCGCGCCCCGACGCGGCCCTGTACGACGACCCGGAACCGCGCGACGCGCACCACCGGCACTGGCTGCTGCTGCTCGGGCATGTCCGCGCGGGGCGGCGGCTGTCGCGCGAGTGGTTCCGCGCCGCGGGCCCGCTCCCGGCGGCCGAGCTGCTGCGGCTCGCGCCGGCCGCCGGCGACCGGCTGTTCCCGCCGCCCGGCCGCTTCTTCGACCCCGAGGCCGACCCGGTCGTCGGCCGCGCCCCCGTGCACCCGCTGACCCCCGTCAAGCCGAAGGGCCGGTTCGACCAGGAGGCGCCGTACTGGCGGGAGGACACCGACTTCTCGGCCATCGCCGAGAAGATCGAGGACTCCCCCGACGAGCGCCGGAAGCTGGACGCGTTCGTCCGCGCCCTCGGCTACTACGGCAACGTCGACTACCCGGCCATGATGCGCGCGATGACGGCGCAGGGCCCGATCCGGCGGGTGCTCGCCGAGCAGTTCGCCGAGTGGCGGGACGAGTGCGCCGCCGACCTGGAGGGGCTGGAGCTCGCACTGCCCCGGCTCGTCCCGCTGGCCGAGACGATGCCGGACGCCGAGATGCTCGCCGGCGTCGAGGCCGCCGACCCGGTGGACCGCGCGTGGCGGGCGCTGCGCGCGGGACTCCCGGAGGAGCTGCGGTTCCCGGGCGCGGGGAAGGGCTCGGTGACGGCCGTCCTGCACGGCGAGCTGCTCACGCTCGGGCTGGACGGCGAGCGCATCGTCGTGCACGGCCCCGGCGGGATCGAGCACGAACGGTCGACGCCCTTCCCGTCCGGGACGTTCCCGTGGTTCGACGGCACGGACGCCTACCTGTCGCGCCTGCACAACGGGCGCCCGGAGACGTACCGGTTCGCGGACGACGGCCGCCTGGAGATTCCCGACGGCGAACGGCTGCCGTGGCCGCAGAGCGCCACGTCCGTCCCCGTGACGTTCCCCGGCGCCACTGAATCCGTGCAGGTGACGCTCGACCGGGGCGTCCTGCGGCTGATCGCGGACGGCCGGACGGTCGCGCGGCGGCCGTTCCCGCACGGCGCCGTGGACGGCGCCGTCATGCCCCCGCCGGGCTTCTGGCCGCACCTTCCGCCCGCCGACCCGGACGGCTCGGCCGCGCTGCGCCGACTCGACCGCGCGGGCTTCGGCCGGCTCGTCGACGCGGCGCTCGTCAACGCGCGGGAGCTGGACGACGCACTCCCCCGCGTCCTGCCCGACGTCACCGACGCCCGGCTCCGCGGCGCCGTCCGGACGCTCGTCCAGCGGGCCGCCGCCGCCCTCCTGCGCACGCTGCGGCTGCGCGACGCGCTCCGCCTGCCGCGCCCGGCGGGCACGCCGGGCCGGGTCGCGAGCGTGAGCGGGCTGCGGCACGGGCGGTTCATCGGCGAGGTCCCGGCCGTCCGGCACCTCGCGGAGGTGCTGGCGGAGGCGGCCGAGTCCGGCCCGGCCTACGACACCCCGCACCCGCTCGGCCGCGTGGACATCCCCCGCCCGAACTACCTGCGGTTCGGCGTGCTGGGCGGCGAGGCGCTGCTGGCGTCCCGCCCGTGGACGCCCGAGCACGAACGCCTGAGGTCGCTCGCCGTGCTGGGCGCGCTGGGCGACACGCCGTGGGGCGACGGCAGCGGCCGGTGGCGCCGCCTGTGGTTCCAGTCGAAGACCACGCAGGACCCGGTCGGCCAGATCTGGCGGACCCCGAACGGGGCGATGGCGATCCTGTCCTTCCAGAACCACCCGCACAAGGACTCGGTGGCGATCGAGTACTCGCCCGACGCGACCTTCCGCGACTTCGTCTTCCCCGGCTGGACGAACAAGTACGAGCCGCGCCCGCAGGGCTGGGGCGGCCCCGACCGCATCACCCGGTTCATGCGTCTGCTCGACGAGCGGGGGCCCGCCCCCTACGACGTGCGCCAGATCCACCGCTTGGCCGAGGCCACCGGCCTGCAGCCGAACACCGCGGCGTCCGCGGCATACGGATTCCCGTTCACCCTCGGCCGGGAGAGCGAGGCGGCGTTGCTCCCCGCCGAAGTCGACGCGCTCTACAGGGACCCGGAGACGGGCGACCTCGCGAAGCACGAGTCGTGGCAGCTCGACGACGCGCTCCGCGAGGTCCTCATGCCGGACGACCCCGAGGACCTCTGGACCGACGGCCTGGCCGTCGACAAGGCCATCGACTGGTGGGACCGCGAAGGCCGCCACCAGAACTGGCCCCGAGCCGCCTGACCCACCCGACCGGCCACCCGGTCGGCCGCGAACGCCCGTGAGTGCATTGTGCGCTCGCGGGCGTTTTGCGTGGTGGCGATGGGGTGAGAGGGGCGTGCGGCGGGGCACGATTCCGGATTGAGACTCTTGATGAGACTGGAGTCTCATGCTAGAACGTGTTCTAGATCTTCGACCGAGCAAGCGCTCAGTCAGAGTCCCGTGCGGCGCGACGCGGGGCCGGCTCTTCACGAAGGGACGACCGTGACGCAACAGGACGTGGCCCCCGCCCCCACCGGCCGGGAAATCGACGTCATCGATCCCGGCGTGTACGAGCGGGGCGGCATCCCGCACGAGCAGTTCAGGTGGCTCCGCCAGAACGACCCGGTGCACTGGCACGCCGACCCGAACGAGGGCGTCCCCGGGTTCTGGGCGATCACCCGGCACGAGGACGTGGTCCGCGCGTCCCGCCGTCCCGACCTGCTGTCCTCGCAGACCCGGACGGCGATGTTCGAGGAGTTCACCGAGGACGACATCGCCCTGTACGGGCAGATCATGCTGTTCCAGGACCCGCCGGACCACACGAAGCTCCGCAGCATGGTCAACAAGGGGTTCACGCCCCGGATGATCGGACGGCTGGAGCAGCACATCCGCGACATCTGCAACAAGCTGATCGACGAGGCGGCGGCGCTCGGCGAGTGCGACTTCGTCGAGCACTTCGCGGCCCCGCTGCCGCTCTACACGATCTGCGAGCTGCTGGGCGCGCCGCTGGACCAGCGGCAGCAGATCTTCCACTGGTCGAACCAGCTCGTGGCGTTCAACGACCCCGAGTTCATCGGCGACCGCTCCGAGTCGCAGATGTACGCCGCCGAGTTCGCCGGATGGGCGGGCGAGCTCGCGCGGGAGCGGGAGTCCACGCCGCGGGACGACATCGTGACGAAGCTCCTCACGCCGGACGAGAACGGCGAGCGGATCAGCGAGGACCAGTTCGCGATGTTCGTGATCATGCTGTCGATCGCCGGCAACGAGACGACCCGGACGGCGACGGCGGGCGGCATGCAGGCGTTCTTCGAGCGTCCGGAGCTGTGGCAGCGGCTGCGGGAGGACCGGAGCCTGCTGCCGACGGCCGTCGAGGAGATCGTCCGCTGGGTGAGCCCCATCAACCAGTTCCGCCGGACGGCGACCGCGGACGTCGAGATGGGCGGCAAGACGATCAAGGCCGGGGACAAGGTGGTGCTGTTCTACAGCTCCGCGAACATGGACGAGACGGTGTTCGACGACCCGTTCACGTTCGACATCGCCCGCGACCCCAACCCGCACATCGGGTTCGGCGGCGGCGGCCCCCACTTCTGCCTGGGCACCCACCTCGCCCGGATGAACCTGAAGGTCGTGTTCGACACGATCTTGGACCGGATGCCCGACATCCGGCCCGCCGGCGAGCCCCGCCGGCTGCGCTCCAACTTCGTCAACGGCCTGAAGGAGCTGCCGGTGCGGTTCACGCCGTCGGCCAAGCGTGCTTGACTCCACCCCGTGCCCTGCCCCCCATGACCCGGAGGCGCGACGATGACGGCCACCCCCGACATCGACCTGGTCGAGCCCGGCTCCTACGAGCGCGGCGGCATCCCGCACGAGCAGCTCGCGTGGCTGCGCGAACACGATCCCGTCCACCGGCACAAGGGCGACCCGGAGCGGGGCGGCCCGCCCTTCTGGGCGGTGACGCGGCACGCGGACGTCGTCCACGTGTCGCGCCACCCGGAGGTGTTCTCCTCGTACGAGCGGCTCGCGCTGTTCGAGGAGCCGGACGAGGAGCACCTGGCGCTGCAGCGGCTCATGATGCTCAACCAGGATCCGCCGGACCACTCGCGCAAGCGGAGCATCGTGAACCGCGGGTTCACGCCGCGCGCGATCGGCGCGCTGGAGGAGCACATCCGCGACATCTGCCGGCGGCTCGTCGCGGAGACGGCGGAGCGCGGGGACGAGGCGGAGTTCGTCCGCGACCTGGCGGCGCCGCTGCCGCTCTACGTGATCTGCGAGCTGCTCGGCGCCCCGCCGGAGGACCGCGACAAGATCTTCCACTGGTCGAACACGCTGATCGGCGCGGACGACCCCGACTTCCAGCGCAGCCCCGAGGAGGGGCAGCAGGCCGCGACGGAGCTGTACGCGTACGCGGCGGAGCTGGCGGCGGAGCGGCGGCGGAACCCGCGCGGCGACATCGTGACGAAGCTGCTGCAGCCGGACGCCGACGGCGAGGTGCTGGACGGCGACGAGTTCGAGCTGTTCGTGATGCTGCTGTCCGTCGCGGGCAACGAGACGACCCGCAACGCCGCGTCCGGCGGGATGCTCGCGCTGCTCGAGCACCCCGAGCAGTGGGCGCGGCTGCGGGCCGACCCCTCGCTCGTCCGGACGGCCGCGGACGAGATCGTCCGGTGGGTGACGCCGGTCAACCTGTTCAAGCGGACGGCCGTGCGCGACGTCGAGCTGGGCGGCAAGAAGATCGCGGCGGGCGACAAGGTCGTGGTGTTCTACGCGTCCGCGAACCGGGACGAGGCCGTGTTCGGCGACCCGTTCTCGTTCGACGTCGGCCGCGACCCCAACCCGCACATCGGCTTCGGCGGAGGCGGCCCCCATTTCTGCCTGGGCGCCCACCTCGCCCGACTCGAGCTGAGTGTGCTCTTCGAAACACTCTTGGACGCTATGCCCAATATCGAACTCAGCGGTAACGTACGGAGGCTAAGGTCTAGTTTCATCAACGGCATAAAGGAGATGCCGGTGCGTGTGCGACCGGTGTCCCGGGACTGACGGGAGTGGTGCGTGGGCAGGGGCTGGCGTGGGTGAGGCAGACGAGCCGGGCGGTCCACTGCGGGTGGCCCTGCTCTCGTACCGGAGCAAGCCGCACTGCGGAGGCCAGGGCGTCTACCTGCGGCATCTCAGCAGGGAGCTGGTCGATCTCGGGCACACCGTGGAGGTGTTCTCCGGGCAGCCCTATCCCGAGCTGGACCGCGACGAGATCCGGCTGACCAAGCTCCCGAGCCTGGACCTGTACCGGGACGAGGACCCGTTCCGCACCCCGGCCCTCGGCGAGTTCCGCGACTGGGTGGACGTCCTGGAGTTCGCCCACATGCGGACGGGCGGGTTCCCGGAGCCGCTGACGTTCAGCATCCGGGTCCTGCGGGAGCTGCGGCGCCGCCGCCGCGACTTCGACGTCGTCCACGACAACCAGGTGCTCGGCGTCGGCAACCTCGGCATCCCGAAGCTCGGGCTGCCGCTGGTCACCAGCATCCACCACCCGATCAGCGTGGACCGGCGGATCGAGCTGGAGGCGGCGCAGGGCATCCGGCAGAAGTTCGGCAAGCGCCGCTGGTACGGGTTCGTGGGCATGCAGGCGCAGGTGTCGCGGCGGATCGGGCCCGTCCTGACGGTGTCGGAGTCGTCGAAGGTCGACATCGTCAAGGACTTCAAGGTCGACCCCCGCGACATCGACATCCTGCCGCTGGGCGTCGACACCCGGATCTTCCACCCGCGCGGCGAGCGCGTCCCCGGCCGGATCGTGGCCATGGCCAGCGCGGACGCGCCGATCAAGGGCGTGGACGTGCTGCTGCGGGCGGTCGCGAAGCTCGCCACCGAGCGGGACGTGCACGTCGTCGTCGTGAGCCGCCCGCAGAAGGACGGCCCGACCGAGAAGCTCGTCCGCGACCTCGCCCTCGGCGACCGCGTCCAGTTCGTGAGCGGCATCAGCGACGACGAGCTGGGCGCGCTGCTCGCGTCCGCGGAGATCGCGGTCGTCCCGTCCCGCTACGAGGGCTTCTCGCTGCCCGCGGTCGAGCACATGGCGTCCGGCACGCCGCTGGTCGCGTCCCGCGCCGGGGCGCTGCCCGAGGTCGTGGGGGACGCGGCCGTCCTCGTCGAGCCGGGCGACGTCGAGGAGCTCGCCGCCACCCTGCGCGGCCTGCACGACTCGGCGGACGAGCGCGCCCGCGCCGGCGCGGCCGGGCTGGCCCGCGTCCAGGAGCGCTTCGCCTGGCCCGCCGTCGCGCAGGCCACCGTGCGGCACTACCGCGAGGCCGTCGCGCAGCAGAACTACCTGCGGCTGGCGCGGCGCGGCTGACGACCAGACCCCAACAGCAAGGCCCGTGGGAACGCCGCCGGGCGTTCCCCGCATGGAAGGAGCACGACCCTGCTGACCGTGGATTTCCAGCGGTTCCGCGTCGCACCCGGAGACCGCATCCTGGACATGGGCTGCGGAGCGGGACGGCACGCGTTCGAGCTGTACCGCAGGGGCGCGCACGTCGTGGCCTTCGACCAGGACGCCGACGAGCTGGCCGGCGTCGAGAAGATGTTCGGCGCGATGCGGCTCGGCGGCGAGGTCCCCGAGGACGCCGCCGCCGAGACCGTCCGGGGCGACGCGCTGGAGCTGCCGTTCCCCGACGACCACTTCGACGCGATCATCGCCTCCGAGGTGCTCGAGCACATCCCGGACGACATGCGCGCGATGCGCGAGCTGCTGCGCGTGCTGCGGCCCGGCGGGCGGCTCGCCGCGACCGTCCCGTCCTGGCTGCCGGAGCGGGTCTGCTGGGCCCTGTCGGAGGACTACCACACCGCCCCCGGCGGCCACGTGCGGATCTACACCCGCGCCGAGCTGGAGGCCAAGCTGAAGTCGACGGGCTTCACGATCGGCGGCCACCACCACGCGCACGGCCTGCACGCGCCCTACTGGTGGATCAAGTGCGCCGTCGGCGTGGAGAACGACGGCAACCCGCTCGCCAAGGCGTACCACCAGCTCCTGGTGTGGGACATCATGAAGCGGCCCCTCGCGACCCGGGTCGCCGAGCAGGTGCTCAACCCCCTGATCGGCAAGAGCGTCGTCGTGTACTGCAGCAAGCCCGTCAAGACGGGCACGTCCGAGACCCCGGCGGAGGAGACCGCCGATGCGGTCTGACATCCCCGCCGTCCCCGGAGTCCTGACCCGCGGCGACGTCGTCGAGACCGCCCGCAGCATCGCCCGCCAGCAGGAGCCGTCGGGCGCGATCCCCTGGTTCGCGCCGATCGACGGCATCGCCGGGCACGTCGACGCCTGGAACCACGTCGAGGCGGCGATGGCGCTGACCGTCGCCGGGATGGGCGACGCCGCCCGCCGCGCCTACGCGTGGCTCGCGGACGTCCAGCGGGAGGACGGGTCGTGGCCCGCCAAGTGGGTGCTCGGCGAGGTCACCGAGCCCGGCGGCGAGTCCAACCAGGCCGCCTACGTCGCGGTCGGCGTCTGGCACGAGCTGCTGATGACCGGCGACGAGGACTTCGCCCGCGCCATGTGGCCGACCGTGCGCCGCGCGATCGACTTCGTCCTCGGCCTGCAGACCCGCCGCGGCGAGATCATCTGGATGCGGACCGAGGACGGCCGCGCGTCCGACCACGCGCTGCTGACCGGCTGCTCGTCGATCTACCAGGCGCTCCGCTGCGCCGTCGCGCTCGCGGAGCGGCTCGGCGAGCCGCAGCCGGAGTGGGAGCTCGCCGCCGACCAGCTCGGCCACGTCGTCGCCGCGCACCCCGAGGCGTTCGCCGACAAGAGCCGCTGGTCGATGGACTGGTACTACCCCGTCCTCGGCGGCCCGGTCCGCGGCGAGGCCGCCGCGCGCCGGCTCGCCGAGCAGTGGGACGTGTTCGTCGTGCCGGGCCTCGGCTGCCGCTGCGTGTCCGACCAGCCGTGGGTGACGGCCGCCGAGAGCTGCGAGCTCGTCCTGGCCCTCGACGCGTCCGGCGACCGGGACCGCGCCCTGGAGCTGTTCGCCACGATCCAGCACCTCCGCCACGAGGACGGCTCGTACTGGACCGGCTGGCAGTTCGAGAACCGGCGGCACTTCCCGGGGGACCGCTCCACCTACACCGCGGCCGCCGTGGTCCTCGCCGCGGACGCGCTGGACGGCGCGTCCCCCGGCGCCCGCATCTTCAAGGAGATCGCGGGACGCCCGCTGGGGCCGTCCGAGGCGTCCGACCCGGCGGCGTGCGGCTGCGCCTTCGTGCCGGTCGCCGACCCCGTCCGGTCCCGCCTCTGAGGCGTCGCGGGGGCCGCACCGGACGCCCGTCCGGCCCGGCCCCCGCGGTCACGCCTCGGCGCGCGGATCCGCGTCTGAAACACGTTCCAGTACGCGCAGCGAGCCTTCGGCCCGGCGCTCCTCGAACGCGCCGCTGCGCAGCGCCCGCAGGTACACGCGGTACGGCGCCTGCCCGCCGTCGGCGGGGTCGGGGAACACGTCGTGGATCACCAGCGCGCCGCCCACGGCCACGTGCGGCGCCCAGCCCTCGTAGTCGCCCTGCGCGTGCTCCTCGGCGTGCCCGCCGTCGATGAACAGCAGCGCCAGCGGGGTGCGCCAGAACGCCGACACGGTGCGGGACTGCCCCACGACCGCCACGACGTGCTCTTCGAGGTCCGCGGCCCCGATCGTCTTGCGGAAGGTCGGCAGCGTGTCCATCCGCCCCGTGCACGGGTCGACCAGCGACGGGTCGTGGTGCTCCCACCCCGCCTGGTTCTCCTCCGAGCCGTGGTGGTGGTCGACGGTGACCACGACCGTCCCCGCCGACCGGGCGGCGGCGCCCAGGTAGATCGCCGACTTGCCGCAGTAGGTGCCGACCTCCAGCAGCGGGCCGACGTCCGCGAGCCGCCCCCCGTACTCCAGGGCCGTCTCGTACAGGGCCGCGCCCTCGGCGTCGGGCATGAAGCCCTTCGCCGCGCGCGCCGCCCGCAGCAGCGCCGCGGGCATCTCGGTCGTCCCCGGGCCGGTGGACGCCTCGGTCTGAGTCATCGCCTCGCCTCCGCCGGGCACTTTATCCGACATGCCCCGGCGTGCCGCACCACCCCGCCGCCCTACTTGCCGATCCAGAGTGGAACGTGTTCTACTTTCCCCGAGCGCACCTCTCCGAACCATGTTCGGTAGGTTGGCGGCCGAGGACGGTCCGGGTCCGCGCGCGTCCCGCGCGTGCGCTCCGGGCCATCGAACCCTCACCGGGACCCGCGAACGGAGAAGGCGATGAGAGTAGGAGTCGACCCGCTGGTGTGCGAGGCGAACGGCGTGTGCGTCGGGCTCGCCCCCGAGGTCTTCGACCTCAGCGACGACGACGAGCTCGAGATCCTGCAGCCGGACGTGCCCGAGGGCGAGGCCGACCGCGTGCGGCACGCGGTCCGGTCGTGCCCGAAGGCCGCCCTGACGCTCGAGGAGTAGCCGCCCCGCCGTCCCTCCCGGACCGTCGCGCAGACCCGCTCCAGGCGGATTTGGACGGATTTCCCGGCGCGGTTGGTCACCGGAACCCCTCGCGTGCCATCCTGCTGCCTGTTCGGCGCGGACCACGAGACGATCATGGAGTTCCGGGGTGGCCTACACGGGTGGATCGGGGCGGCCGCGCCGCCCCCGCGCGGTCCGGGCGTTCGGCGGGATCCCCCGGCTCGCGGCCGCGGCGGTCCTCGCCGTCCCGCTGGGCCTCCTCCCGTCCGCGGCGCACGCCGCGCCGCGCCCCGCCCGCATCCACGACATCCAGGGCGCCGCGCACGTCTCGCCGCTCAACGGGGCCTCGGTCGTCGGCGTCCCCGGCGTCGTGACCGCCGTGACCGGCACCGGCTTCTGGATGCAGGACCCGAAGCCCGACCGGCGCGCCGCGACGTCCGAGGGGATCTTCGTCTTCACCCGCACGGGCCCGAGCGTCGCGCGCGGCGACGCCGTCCGGGTGGACGGCCGGGTCAGCGAGTTCCGGCCGGGCGGCGCGGAGTCCGGGGGCCTCACCCGGACGGAGATCGGCGCGACGAAGGTCGCCGCCGCCGGGCGCGCGGACGTCCCGCCCCCGGTCCTGCTGGGGCCGAAGGGGGTCAGCGCGCCGACGAGCGTCGTCCGGGGCACGCCCGGCAACGTCGAGCGGAGCGGGACGTTCGATCCGGGCCGCAACGGCCTCGACTTCTACGAGGCGCTCGAAGGCATGCAGGTGCGGCTCCAGGACGCCGTGGCGGTGGGCCCCACCCGGTTCGGCGAGCTGCCCGTCCTGCCGGCGGGCGGCGCGGGCGCCGGGACGCGCACCGGGCGCGGCGGCATCCTGCAGCGCGACGGCGACGCCAACCCCGAGCGGATCGTCCTCGACGACTCGCTCGCCCCGCTGCCGGCCGCGAACGTCGGCGACCGGCTGCCCGGCGACAGCGTCGGCGTCGTCGACTACGCCCTCGGCCACTTCAAGGTGCTGGCGACCGCGACGCCGCGGCACGCCGCCGGCGGGCTGCCCCGCGAGGCGACCCGCCCGCAGCGGCCCGGCGAGCTCGCCATCGCCACGATCGGCCTCGGCGGCCTCAGCCCGAACACCCCCCGCGACCGGTTCCGCGCCGTCGCCGACGACATCGTCACCGGCCTCGCCTCGCCCGACCTCGTCGCGGTCGACGACCTCCAGGACAACAGCGGCGCCCGCAACGACGGGACGGTCGCCGCCGACCAGACCGTCGCCGAGCTGATCACCGCGATCAGCGCCGCCGGCGGCCCCGCCTACGAGTGGCGCTCGGTCGAGCCGAAGAACAACGCCGACGGCGGCGACAAGGGCGCCAACCCGCGCGTCGGGTTCCTGTTCCGCACCGACCGCGGCCTGGCGTTCGTCGACCGTCCCGCCCGGACGGGAACGCTCGCGGAGGAGGAGCCGGCCGAGGAGCCGAACCCCGCGGTGACCGCCGTCCGCCCCGTCGCCCGCGGCGGGACGGCCGGGCTGTCGCGCAGCCCCGGCCGCATCGCGCCGACCGACGCCGTGTGGGCGGGCACCCGCAAGCCGCTCGCGGGCGAGGTCACCTGGCAGGGCGAGCGGATCATCGTCGTGACCGGCGAGTGGTACCCGGGCACCGCCGACGACGAGCCGCTGTTCGGCCGGAACCAGCCGCCGCAGCAGCCGACCCGCTGGCGCCGCGACGCGCAGGCGAAGGCGGTCGCCGGGTTCGTCCGGTCGGTGCGGAAGGTCGACCGGAACGCCAACGTCGTCGTCGCGGCCCGCCTCAACGACACCCCGGAGTCGCTGCCGGTGCAGGCGCTGGCGCAGGCGGGCCTGACCGACCTGCCCGCGAAGCTGCCGCCGAAGGACCGCTACACCGCCGTGACGGACGGCAACGCGCAGGCGCTCGACCACATCTTGCTGAGCGAGTCGCTGGAGCGGCGCAAGCACGAGTTCGACATCGTGCACCGCACCGCCGAGTTCGCCGACCGGCCCGACGAGCACGACCCCGCGGTCGTCCGGATCGCCCTGGCGAAGCGGGACGCGCGCGGCGCGAGGCCCGCCGGCTGAATTTGGGACGCACCGAAAAATCGGCAACGGACGTCCCGGTAAGCGTCCGGAGTTATCCCGACATGGGGCGGGGCAACGGTGGATCGTCAGATTCCTCCGGGAGGAGACGACCCCCCATGCCTTACCGCTACCGCCGCACCCACATCGGGCTCGTCGGCATCATCTACCTCGTCATCGGCCTGTTCGTGGCCTGGGACCGCGGGTACATCACCCCCGACCTGCTCGGCAAGGTGCTCAGCGCCGTGCTCGCCGTCGTCCTGTGGATCCTCGTGCTGCTCGGCGTCGACCTGACCATCGACACCTAGGCCCCCGGCGCGGACACATGCACCTCGCCGCCCCGGCCATAGACCCCAAAACGGCACAGAGGTTACGTTCCGGGCATGACTCAGAAGAACTGCAGTTGCGGACACGGCGGCGGATGCTCATGCCCGAAGGGCTGCTCCTGCGGCTGTAACGGCTGACCGGGGCCGCCGCGCCCCGGCCCGCCTCGGACGGGCCGGGGCGCCGGCGGTCAACCGGCCGCGGACCGCCCCGGGACGTCCGCGCGCCACAGCAGCGGCGTCACCGCCGCACCGTCGTCGCTGCTCCCGGTACCGAGCACACCCCCGCCGAACGGCGCCAGCGCGGTCAGCCTCCGGTCCGCCGGGCCGTCCAGCCCCGGCACCGCCACCCGGCGCCACGCGGCGCCGTCCGCGGACGCGAACACGACACCGTCCAACGCCCCGGTGACGCCCGCGACGACGAACCCGTCCGGCGTCGCGGTGACCGCGGTCGGCGCCACCTCCCCGACGTCCCGCGGCGTCCACGTCGCGCCGCCGTCCGCCGACACCAGCGGCGGCACCCCCGGCCCCACCGCCACGACCGTCCCGCCGGACGCGGCGACACCCGTCAGCGGCCCGCGCAGGCCGGACGGCAGCCGCACCGGCCGCCAGACCGCACCGTCCGCGGACGTCCACACGGCGGCCTCCTTCGCGCGCGCGCCGACCGCCACGTACCCGCCCGCCGTCACCGCCACATCGGCCGCGGCGCCGTCGAGGCGGGCGCCCCGCCACCGCTCCAGGTCGGCCGAGCGCCACGCCGCGCCCTCCCCGACCGCGACGTACCCGGCCGGGCCCGCCGCGACCGCCGCCGGACGCCCCGCCGGGAACGCGGCCCGCCGCCACGCGACGCCGTCGGACGACCGCAGCGCGAGCGCCGCCTCGCCCGTCCGGCCCACCGCCAGCCAGCCGCGCGCCCCGTGCGCCACGTCCGCCAGCCTCCCCTGCAGCGCCGGGACCTCCGCCCGGGCCCACGCGGCGCCGTCCGCCGAACTCCACACCGCCGCGTCCCCGTTGCCGCCGCCGACCGCGACCGCCCGGCCGCCCGCCGCGGCGACCGCCCGACCGCCCGCTGCTCCCGCACCGCCCCCGGCACCTTCCCGAGATCGACGCCGGACAGGTACGCGTCACCGTCGAGCTTCCCGGCGATCGCGAGCCGGCCGCCCTCCACGACCGTCAGCCCGGCGACCTCCGCGCGCCCCACCGTCCCGTCCGCCCGCCACCTGCGCCCGTCCGCGCTCCGCACGACCTCCCGCCGCTTCCCGCGCACCACCGCGACGAGCCCCGCCCGCGACCCGCCGAACGACTCGACGCCCCGGTGCCCGGCGACGCCGATCTTCCCGATCGCGCTCCACCGCGCGCCGTCCGCCGAACCGAACACGACCGCGAACCGCTTCTTCCCGTCCTTCGCGTCCCGCACGGTGTAGAAGCCGCCCGGCCCCGCGACCAGCCCCTTCGTCGCCCCGTGGGACCCGTGGGACTGCCGCACATGGACGGGCCGCCACGTGCGCCCCCCGTCCGCCGAACGCCACAGCCCCTGCGCCGCGACCGTCCGCTCGACCTTCCGGCGGCCCTTCCGCTGCACGACCTTCTTCGGGTACGTCCCCTGCGTCACGAGCACGTCCCCCGACGCCGCCGCCCCGTACAGGCCGATGATCCCGCGAAGGCCGTCGACCCGCTGCCACGCCCGCCCGTCGGCCGAACTCCACACCACGCCCCGGCCGTCCGCCGCCCCCACGGCCACGAACCCCGCGGACGTCCGCACCAGGTCGTTCACCTCGTCGGACGCACGGAACGCGGGCCCGAGCGCGCGGCGCGTCCACGCCCGCCCGTCCTCGCTCGTCCACGCCACGCGGCCGCCGTCGGCCGCCAGGCCCAGCGCCGCCCAGCGGCCCCCGCCGCCCGCGACCAGGCGCGGCCGGTCCCCGCTCGGCGGCACGGTCCCGGTGTCCGTCCGCGCCGTGCCCGCCGCCCACGTCCGGCCCCCGTCGGCCGACGCCACGAACTCGGCCCGGCCGCCGTCCTCGCTCCCCACCGCGACGACCGTCCCGCCCGCCGCGTCGACCGCCGCGAGCTCCTGCACCAGCCCGTCGTCCGCCGCCGCCGGGTCGAGCGCGAACTGCGCGTCCGCCGCCACGGGCCCCGGCACCGACGGCCGCGCCGGCCGGTCGTCCCCGCGCCCCGCGACGAACACCGC
>NZ_QHJN01000098.1:0-31460 GCF_003947565.1 Actinomadura sp. WAC 06369
CCCCCCGCCGCCGCCCCGCGCTGCGCGCTCCAAGCTCGGTCCGGACTCCCGCTTCGCCCTCGGATGCGCGGGCCTCGCCGCCACGTTCTGGTTCGGGGTGCTGGCGGTCGGCGTCTACGGCGCTTTCCTGTCGCCCGACGACGCCCCCGAGCCCCCGCCGCCGATCCCCGCCGATCTCGCCGGGACCTGGACCGGAAAGATCACGGAGAAGGGCGAGAAGGAGGGCGGCTGGAAGGCGAAGTTCGTCCTCAGGAAAGGCGAGCAGGGCGGCAAGGCGACCTACCGGGACGGAAAGTGCACCGGCTCGTTCGTCACGGTCTCCTACCGGGAGGGGATCCTGACGCTGGACACCACGTTCCCCGCCGACAAGCCCGACTGCGACGGCGGCGACGTCCGCCTGAGCCTCCGCGACGACGGCAGGCTCGACGCCGTCTACCCTCCGGCCGGAGAGCGGAAGGTCGAGGCGGCCGGCAAGCTCCGCCGCAAATAACCCCTCATACGGGTCCGCGCGGGTGAGGGGGCCGTCAGCGGGCGGTGTCGAGGACCTCGTGCAGCTTGCGGGCGAACTCCTCCGGCTTGCCCGTCTGGCCGAACTCGCCGCCGAGGAAGCCGCCGTGGTGGCTCGGGAACACCGTCGCCCGCCGACCGAGCAGTTCGGCCGTCGCCACCGCGGAGCGCCCGGTGAAGACGCCGTCCGACTCCTCGCCGACGGCGATGACGATCCGGGTCGGCGCGGCGGCCAGCGCCGCGGCTTCGGGCCGGTAGCCGCTGACCGCCCAGGACCGGTCGGACAGGAGCGGGTCGTCGCGGGAGCCGTCGTCCTCGGCCGGCATCCCGAACGCGGCCGGGTCCGGCACGGGCTGCGCGAAGTACTCCTCGGTGAACTCGCCCCGCCAGGACGTCATCGCGATGAACGCCGCCATCCCGGCGCCCCAGCCCTTGGCCTGGTAGGCGTCCCGGATGCCCGCCCGCGCGCGCTCGGCGGCCTCGGCGTCGGGCACCACCGACAGGAGCGGCGGCTCGTGCGCCACCAGGGTCGCCACGTCGCCGGGGTGGGCCGTCACGAGGGCGAGCGCGGTCACCGCGCCGCCGCTGCTGGCGAACATCTCGATCGGGCCCGCGCCGAGCGCCTCGATGAGGGCGTGCAAGTCCGCGGCCTGGATGTCCGCCGCGTGGTCGTCCCGGCCGTCCTTGCGGACGCTGCGGCCCAGGCCGCGCGGGTCGTAGGTGACCACGGTGCGCTCGGGGAAGAGGGCCGCCAGGGTGGCGAAGCCGGCGGCGTCCATGGGGTGGCCGATCATGACGAGCGGCGGACGCCCGTCCGCGGGCGGCAGCGGACCGCGGACGTCGTAGACGAGGTCGGCCCCGGGCGTCTGAAGTGTCTGCGTCTCCATGCCCGTACCGACTCCGCCCGCGCCGGAAACTCATCGTGGCGCGCCCCCGATTCGCCGCGCCTTTTCCGGCCGGACGCGGTGCGCCTTCGCGTGCTGGTTCGACACCGCCGGGCCGATCTCGCGCCCCACCCCGGGCGGCGACCGGGCGTGGATCGCCGCGGCGCGGCGGGCGTCGCGGGAGTACCGCTACGACCACACCCGCTTCGTCCTCTAGGACCTCTTAGAATCGGCCTGCCCGATTTCTCCCTTCATGGAGGTCCCGCGTGCGGTCCGCTCGTCCCGTCCTGCTGCGCGGCGGCCTCCTGGTCGGCGGGACGCTCCTGGGGCTGGTGCTGGTCTACGCGGCCCGCCTGTGGTGGGGGACGACGGCTTCGGCGATCGCGGCCGTGCTCGGGATGATCGCCAACGCCTGGGCGCTGGGCTACCTCTACGCGAGCGGGCGGTCGTTCCGGTTCTCGGGCGTGCCGCTCGGCTGCGGCATGCTGGCCCTGTTCCTCATGTACGTGGTGGGCGCCTCCGCCGCGCGGGACATCGCGCTGCTCCGGGTCGGGACCGATATCGACGCGGTCGTGGACCGGACCTGGACGACGAAAGGCCGCGGTTTCCCCCAGCACCACTGCACGCTGCGCCGGACCGACGGCACCCCGATCGAGCGGGCGATGGACAGCGCCTGCGACGGCCGCGAGCCCGGCGACGTCATCCCGGTCGTGCTCGACCGGCGCGGACGGCTCGCGCCGGTAGCCGGCTCGAAGTCCGACATGTCCGCCACGGGAGAGCTTCAGGTCATAGCGGGCGCCGGTCTGGTGATCCTGGTGTCGGTCGCGCTCGCCGCCCGCCCCGCCGCTAGGGGTGCAGGGCCTCGTCCGGGGCGGTGAAGGCGGCGCCGGTGAAGCGGACGGTCAGGCCGGCGCGTTCGGGGGCGCAGCAGTAGAGGCCCGCGCGGGCCGGAACGCCCGCGGGGAAGGGCGCGAGGCGGATCATCCGCCACGGCTCGCCGCCCGCGCGGGCCCGCACGGTGACGGCGTCGCCGCTGCGGCTCGCGCGGACCGTCACCTCGCGGCCCGCCCAGTCGACGGGCGCCGACGACCAGTCCGACAGCCCCGCGGTGACGACCGCGCCGAGCTGCATCGCCCCGTCGCAGTACTCGAGCCCGGCCTTGATCCAGGTCGCCTCGTCGATCCGGACGAGCAGCCCCGCCTGGTCGAACTGCCGGTCGTAGTCGGCGACGAACGACACCTCGACCGCGGCTTCGGGGCCGAAGGGCGCGAGGAGGGCGTGCCCGCCGTCCCGGTCGTAGCCGTACGAGGTCGTCCGCCAGAAGTCGCTGCCCCGCGCGGCCGTCACGCGCAGCCCGCGGCCGTCCTCGGCGGCCTCGACCGGGGGGTTGAGCCATGCACCATCGATCATTCCCGGAACGCTAGCCGAGGCTCCGGCGTCAGGCCATCGCCTCGACCTCCTCGCGGGTGAGGACGGGGTCGGGCGCGGCGGGCGCGGTGGACTCGACGGGCGCGGCGGTGACGCCCTTCGCCACCCGCGCCTCGGCCTCGCGGTACTCGCGGATGGGGCCGGTGGCCTCGTGCAGCCCGTTGATCGCGGCCCACAGGGCGGCGCGGCGGGCGCGGAGGGCGAGCGGGTTCGGGGAGCGGTGGAGCACCAGCTTGCGCGCCCACTCGGGGAGCATGTCGCGGGCGGCCCAGTCCATGAACGGGCTGCCCGGCTCCCACGGCTTGGCCTCGCCGCCGCGGAGGTTCGGGCCGGTCTGGAACGCCTTGATCGGGGTGACGGCGAGGCGCGGGAGGTAGGACTCGAGGCATTCGAGGGTCTCGGCCTTGGTGGCGGGCAGGTCGGTGCCGCCGAGGGCCTCGCCGACCCGGACGAACTCGCGGTAGTAGCGGTCGATGTCGCGCAGGGGGCGCCGGTGGTAGCGCTCGTGGGCGGTCGCGAGGCCCCAGACGACGGTGGCGTAGTTCCACCGGAGCCATTCGGGGTCGTCGGCGTCGTAGGCCAGCCCGTCGGGGCGGGTGCCCTTGACGGTGTGGTGCATGGCGCGGACGGTGCGGGCGAGGCGCTCGGCCGTCTCGGTGGAGCCGTAGGCGGTCCCGATGAAGAACGACACGGAGTGGCCGAGCCGGACGGTCGCGCCGTGGACGTCGATGTTCCCCGTCGGGATGCCGTTCTTGTCCCGCTCGGGGATGCGCGAGTGGTCGTAGGCCATCCAGGAGATGCTCGGGTCGAGGCCCTCGATGTAGGCGGCGCCGACCAGGCCCAGGATGAGGGTCGGCAGGTGGGAGTGCACGTACCAGACGGCACTGCCGGGCCCGAACCAGCCGGGGTCCCCTTCGGGGCCGGCGAAGTCGAGGCCCTTGAAGAACTTCGCGCGGATGTCGGCGTCGAACGCCTGCTCGAACTTGGCGGCGATGAGGTTGCTCGGCATGCCGGGGGGCTCCATTCTGGATACGTCTGTAGCCAGAATAAGTGTCCGGTTACGCCCGTGTCCAGACTTGGTAGCGTGCTGCCATGACGACCCGGTGGGCGGGCGTCCCCGCGTCCAGGCGCAGGGACGAGCGCCGCGACATGCTCGTGCGGGCCGCGTTCGTCCTGTTCGGCGCGGACGGCGAGGCGGGGCTGAGCGTTCGCGCCGTGTGCCGGGAGGCCGCGCTCCACACGCGGTACTTCTACGAGAACTTCGCCGACACCGGCGAGCTGCTCGCGGCGGTCTACGACCGGCAGGCCGAGGCGCTCGGGGACGTGCTGGCGCGCGCGGTGGAGGAGGCCGGCCCGGACGCGGAGGCCCGCACCCGCGCGGGCGTCCGCAACGTGCTCCGGTTCATCAGCGACGACCCGCGGCGGGGGCGCGTCCTGTTCGCCGAGGTGCCCGGCAACGACGCGCTGGCCGCGCGGCGGCGGGCGGCGGAGACCGCGCTGCTGGACGGGCTGGTGGCGATGGGCCCGCGCGAGGACCCGACCGTGGTGATCGCGGCGACCATGTTCACCGGCGCCATGATCGAGCTGGCCCGGCAGTGGGCGGACGGGCGGCTCGGCGGCGACCTCGACGCGGTCGTCGACGCGGCGGCCGAGCTGGCGACGGCCCTGCACGCGAAGGCCGTGGAGCGCCTCGCGCGGTGACGCCGGACGGCGCCGGCCGGCGTCAGGCGGCGCGCGCCGCCTCCGGGGACGTGGCGCGGCGGGCGAACCGGCCGACCTCGGCGATGGCGGCGTGGCCCTCGCGGGAGAGGTCGGCGAAGACCTGGAAGACGTGCATCTGCCCCTCCCAGATCTGCAGCGTGCACGGGACGCCGGCGGCGCCGAGGCGCTCGGCCATCAGGTGCGCGTCGCAGCACAGCACCTCGATGGAGCCGACCTGGATCAGGACGGGCGGCAGCTCGCGGAGGTCGGCGTGCAGCGGGCACAGCAGCGGGTCGGTCGGCTCGACGTCCGGGAAGACGGTCCGCACCATGTCGGCGAGGCGGCGCGCGGGGATGAACGGGTCGAGGGGCTCGTTGGCGTGCGCGATCCGCGCCTCGAGGTCGAGGTCGAGGAACGGCGACAGGCCGGCGATCCCGGCCGGGCGGGGCAGCCCGTCGCGGCGGGCGTGCAGGGCGGCGGCGAACGCGAGGTAGCCGCCCGCCGAGTCGCCGGCGATCACGATGCTCCCGGGGTCGACGCCGCGGTCGAGCAGCCACCGGTAGGCGTCGACGCAGTCGCGGATGGACGTCGCGATGGGCACCTTCGGCTGCATGCGGTAGGCGACCGAGAGGACCGGTATGCCGGCCGCCTGGGAGATCCGGGCGATCATCCGCCGGTGGGTGCGCAGGCCGCAGGCGACGAACCCGCCGCCGTGGAAGTAGAGGATCACGCGCCGGGGGTCGGCGGGCACCCCGCGGCCCCGGATCTGCTCGGCGGCGCAGCCGAGGCCCCGCACCGGGACGACCTCCGTGCCGCGCGGCGCGGGCAGGAGGGTGCCCGCGAGCTCGATCAGTCCGGCGAACCGGAGGGTGAGCGGCGTCCAGGGCAGCCGTGCGACGAACGGCCGCACGAACCGGCGCATCAGCGCGCCGAGCAGCCGTGCGCCCCGCCCGCAGCCGGGCCGCTCCTCCACCACCGGTGCGATCGCCATCCGTACCTCCCGCCGGTCCGGCGGCAGGCTACCCAAGTAAGCGCCCGGTTACAAGTGGGTCAGCGGGCGGGCAGCGCCAGCAGGTCGAGGTGCCGGACCTCCACGGCGAGGTCGCCGTTGGCGCAGTCGGCGAGGCGGCGGCGCAGGTAGGCGGGGGCGTCGGCGGCGAGCGCCGGGCGGTGCTCGACGGCGTCGGCGACCCGGTCGCGCAGCCACCGGGCGATCAGCACGGAGCGGGCGGGCCCCAGCCGCCACGGGCTCGACCGGGTGTGGACGGTCGCGCCGCGGCGGGCGAACGCGTCGGCGGCGGCGAACGCGGCGTCCGTCCCGAGCAGGCCGCCGCGGCGGCGGTGGGCGTCGGCCGCGGCGGCGAACTCGGTGTCGAGGGGGTCGGCCGGGTCGAGCCGGACGCGGCCGATCGGGGTCAGGGTGAGCAGCGCGGGACGGCACGCGGCGCCCGCGAGCGCGTCGACCTCGGCCGCGGTGAGCCGGTGCAGCAGGTGGCAGGCGGCGAGGACGGACGCGCCCACGACGTCGGCCGCCCGCAGGTCGGCGAGGTCGCCCGCGCGCGTCTCGACGGTGGCGGGGGTCCCGTCGGCGCACGCGTAGGTCCGTCCGGCGGCGCGGGCGAGGGCGGCGGGATCGGCGTCCTGCAGGATCCAGTGCTGCGGGCCGCGCAGCCGGGGCGCGAGCCACCGGGCGAGGCCGCCGTCCCCGCAGGACGCGTTCCACACGGTGACGGGACGGTCCGGCGGCAGCTCCGCGCGCAGGACGTCGAGCAGCGAGCCGGCGCGGGCGGCGGCGTCCGCGGGCTCGCGCAGATCGGCCCAGGACGGGCTGGCCACGGTCATGACGGCTCCCTTCGCGGACGGCTCCCCCGTGCCGTCCGCGAAGGAAGATCCCCTGGTCGGCGGTGTCGCAACCCCACCGGAAGGTTCAGCTGTGGTATAGCCCGTCCAGGCGGGTCCGGACGACCAGGTCGTGCAGCGCCCGGCCCGCCTTCGGCCGCTCGGGAAGGGCGCTGCGGTCGCGCTCCTCCTCCAGCAGCGCGGTGAGGGCGTCGACGTCGGAGCGCAGGACGGACCGGTCGGGCGCGCCGGGCGGGAGGCCCGCGTGCTCGGCGTCGCGCTTGGCGGCGACGAGGTCGGGCACGTACGGCGGCGCGTCGCCGAGCAGCTTCGTCAGGTCGGTCTCGAGCTCGCCCGCGCGCATGAGGTGCACGCCCGTGAGGAGCGTCCGGAACACGTAGAGCAGGGGCTTGAGCTCGTCGCGGTTCTCGAACATGCGCCACTGGCTCCGCGCGAACCCGAGGTAGTGGCCCGCGTGCCGGGAGGTGAGCAGGCCCGGGAGGTGCCCGCGCAGCTCGGCGTGCAGCGGCGACGTCTCGACGACGAGGGGCGAGGCGAGCTGCTCGAGCGCGTGGCCGTTCGGCTTCAGCAGCATGCCGCAGAACTTCGCGAGGTCGTAGGTGACGATGTCGGCCTCGACGCCGCCGTGCTCCCACTGCTCCGTGCACTGCTGCCGTCCGGTGTACAGGCCGATGACCTCGTCGAGGGGCAGCAGGTGGACGCCGCGCAGGTCGACGTCGGAGTCGCGGGACGCGAAGCCGTAGATGTGCGATCCGCTGATCGTGAGGAACGCGCGGGGGTAGGGGTGCTCGGCGGTGAAGCGGTCGAGCAGGCCGTCGGGGAGGTTCACCATGCGAGGCTCCTTCGGCGGACGGAGACGACGAGGTCTTCGACGCGGTCGCGGTCGGGGAGGTCGGGCAGCGGGCTCGCGTCGAGGGCGCCCGCCATGCGGGACGTCAGTTCGGCGCGCCACGCGTCGACCTCGTCCCACGGCAGCTCGCCCCGCTTGACGGCGAGGAGGCGGTCGCGCAGGTCGCCGACCTCGACGCGCGGCACGCCGGTGCGGACGAGGTGCAGGCCGCTGTCCAGCAGGCGCAGCATGTGCATCACGTGCTTCCAGTTCGGTTCGCCGCCCTTGCGCAAGTCGCCTTGCGACTTGCGGAACTGGCTGTCGGCGTAGCGGAGGAACGTGCGGTGCGCGCGGCGCGACAGGAAGGCCGTGCGGACGGCCAGCAGCTCCTCGCCGATCGGGGTGACGCGCTCGACGAGCGGCGACCAGAGGCACTCCAGGACGGTCGGGTTCGCGGCCAGCGCCAGCTCGCAGAACCGTTCGAGCTCCCAGGAGAACTGCTCGGGCAGGGGGCCGTCCAGGTGGGTGGGCGGCTTGTCGAAACGCCAGTACAGCGGCGCGGGCGCGACGAACACGCCGCGCCGGTCGACGTCGCTGGCGCCGGTGGCGAGGCCGTACGCGCGCGAGCCGGTCACCACGGACAGGATCGTGTGGTCGCGGACGAGCCGCAGGTCGGTGCTCACCGGACGAAGCCTGGCGCAACGGGCGCGCCGCGTCGACCCGTTTCCGGCGGCCCCTGCAAGCCGGTTACAGATCGGACACGAGCTTGCTGAAACTTTCTGCAAGCTATTTACGCTCATGAAACCCGTTGCTAATGTCCCCGATCAATCCCCCCATCCACGGAACGGCGGGACGGCGGCCGGCACGGCCCGTCTCGCGAATGGAGGACCCCATGCGGCGCATCCCCCGGATCGGCGGCGCGGTCGTCGGCGCCGTCCTCGCGCTCTCGCTGGCCGGCTGCGGCGGCGACGACGGCGACGGCTCGTCCGGCACCTCGGCGGCCGACCTGCAGGGCCGCGGCCCGATCACGTTCGTCACCGGCAAGGACCGCTCCGGCAACCTGCAGAAGCAGGTGGACGGCTGGAACGCCGAGCACCCGGACGAGAAGGTGCGGATCATCGAGCTGCCGGACGAGCCGAACGAGCAGCGCCAGCAGATGATCCAGAACGCGACGACCAAGTCGGACGCGTACACGGTGCTCAACCTCGACGTCGTCTGGACGGCGGAGTTCGCGGCCAACCGGTGGCTGACCGAGCTGCCCGAGGACAAGATCGACCTGTCGAGGATGCTGCCCGCGACGATCAAGACGGGGCAGTACCGCGACCGGCTGTACGCCGTGCCGTCGACGTCCGACGCGGGGATGCTGTACTACCGCGAGGACCTGCTGGAGAAGGCCGGGATCTCCGAGCCGCCGAAGACGTACCAGCAGATGTGGGACGCCTGCGAGAAGGTCGAGGACCTCGACGAGGCGAAGGACATCGACTGCTTCTTCACCGAGGTCAACAAGAGCGAGAGCATGACGATCTCGATGGTGGAGGCCGTCGGGAGCGCGGGCGGCGCGCTCATCGGCCCGGACGGCGAGCCCGCGGTGAACACCCCGCAGGCGAAGCAGGGCCTGGAGTTCCTGGTGAAGGCGTACGCCGACGGCCGGATGCCGAAGTCGGCGATCACGCTCGACACCGAGGGCGGGCGCCGCTACTTCCAGGACGGCAAGCTGGTGTTCCAGCGGCAGTGGCCCTACCAGTACTCGCTGGCGAACGAGGACGACGGCTCGTCGAAGGTCGCCGGGAAGTTCGCCGTCGCGCCGCTGCCCGGACCGGACGGCCCGGGCGTCTCCAACCTCGGCGGGCACAACCTCGCGGTCTCCGCGTTCGCGAAGAACAAGGCGACCGGCCTCGACTTCATCCGCTACCTCACCGGAGCGCAGGCGCAGCGCGACAACCTGCTGGCCACCTCGCAGGCCCCGACCATCGCCGCGCTCTACGACGACCCCGAGCTGGTGAAGAAGTTCCCGTACCTGCCGGTGCTGAAGTCCGCGATCGAGAACGCCACGCCGCGTCCCGTCGCGGTCAAGTACGGCGACGTGACCGCGGCGATCCAGGAGGCCGGGTACTCGGCCGTCACCGGTGACGCGCCGGTCGACAAGGCCCTCGCCGACCTGCAGGGCAAGCTCGAGACGCTCACCGCGCGGCAGTGACCCGCATGACCACGACGCACGACGAGCGGTCCGCCGCGGCGCACGCCGCGGCGGCTCCGCCGCGCACGCGCAAGGCCCGCGGCGGCGCCGCCCGCGCCGAGCGGCGGCTCGCCGCGCTGCTGCTGTCCCCCACCCTGCTCGTGCTGGCCCTGGTCATCGGCTACCCGGTGCTGGCCGGGTTCCGCGAGTCGCTGTTCGCGCGCGGCGAGGGCCTGGACGAGGACGGCTTCGTCGTCGAGGGGACGCGCTTCGTCGGCTTCGACAACTACACCGCGGTCTTCGGCGGCGACGCGGCCGACGCCTTCTGGAACGCGTTCGGCAACACGACGTTCTTCACGTTCACGACCGTGGTCCTGGAGACCGTGATCGGCGTCGGGATGGCGCTGATCATGCACCAGGCGTTCCGCGGGCGCGCGTTCGTCCGCGCCAGCATCCTGGTGCCGTGGGCGATCCCCACCGCGATCTCCGGCCTGCTGTGGCGGTGGATCTTCCAGGCGGACGGCGCCGCGAACGCGGTCCTGCGGCAGCAGATCCTGTGGACCGCCGACGGTTTCCCCGCCAAGCTCGCGGTGATCATCGCCGAGGTGTGGAAGACGTCGCCGTTCATCGGGCTGCTGGTGCTCGCGGGCCTGCAGATGATCCCCCGGGACGTCTACGAGGCGGCCCGCGTGGACGGCGCGGGCGCGCTGCAGCAGTTCCGCAGCATCACGCTGCCGCTGGTGAAGCCGGCGCTGCTGGTCGCGGTGCTGTTCCGGATGCTGGACGTGCTGCGCATGTTCGACCTCCCGGCCGTCCTCATCGGCGTCAACCAGGACTCGGTGGAGACGCTCACGATGATCGCCTGGTTCGAGGCGTCCAACCTGCGGTACGGGTCGGCGGCGGCGTACGCGACGATCCTGTTCGCCTACATCGCCCTGATCGCGTACCTGTTCGTGAAGCTGCTCGGCGCCGACATCATCGGCGAGGCCCGCGAGCGGACCCGCCGGGAGAAGCGGCGGAGGAGACCCGGCCCGAAGGCGGCCCGGCGGACGGCGGGCCCGGACGAGAAGGCGGTGGCCCCATGACCGGCTCCCGGACCCGGCGGATCCTGTCGTACGCCGGCATCGCGGCCGTGGCCGTCTACTGCCTCGCGCCGTTCTACTGGATGACGATCTCGGCGTTCCGCCGCCCGCAGGACCAGTTCGACAACTCGATCGTCCCGACGCGCTGGTCGGTCGAGAACTTCTCCGCGGTGTTCCGCGGCGACAACGGGTTCGGCCGGGCGCTGCTCAACAGCGTCGTCGTGGCCGGCTGCACCACCGTGCTCACCCTGATCGTCGGCGTGTTCACCGCGTACGCCCTGGCCCGGCTGCGGTTCCGGTTCAAGAACGCGCTGCTCGGGCTCATCATCGCGACGACGATGTTCCCCGGAATCTCCCAGCTCGTTCCGTTGCTGAAACTCTTCACCGACATCGGTTGGATCAACACCTACCAGGCGATGATCGTGCCGAGCCTCGGCTTCGCGCTGCCGCTGTCGATCTGGCTGCTGACCGCGTTCTTCCGGCAGCTCCCGTTCGAGCTGGAGCAGGCGGCCATGGTGGACGGCTGCACGCGCGGCCAGGCGTTCCGCAAGATCATCGTCCCGCTGGCGGCGCCCGGGGTGTTCACCACGGCGATCCTGACGTTCATCGCCGCGTGGAACGAATTCCTCATCGCGCTGTCGATGGTGAACGAGAAGGACATGCAGACCGCCACGGTGGCGATCTCGAAGTTCACCGGCGTGTCCGGCTTCGACCAGCCGTTCGGCACCCAGATGGCGGCGGGCGTCATCGTGACCGTCCCGCTCATCGTCGTCGTGCTGGTCTTCCAGCGCCGGATCGTCGCCGGGCTCACCGCCGGCGGCGTCAAGTGAAGACCGGTCACGGGACGACCGTGACAGACCGACCTCGCTCCCGACACGAAGGACGTTCATGACGCAGCACACCCTCGCCGTCCCCGCGCCCCGGGACGGCGCCGAGAACGCCGCACGCTGGTGGCGGGACGCCGTCATCTACCAGGTGTACGTGCGCAGCTTCGCCGACGCCGACGGCGACGGCGTCGGCGACCTCCCGGGCGTCCGGAACCGGCTGCCCTACCTGGCCGCGCTCGGCGTGGACGCGCTGTGGCTCACCCCGTTCTACGTCTCCCCCATGGCCGACTTCGGCTACGACGTCGCCGACTACCGGGACGTCGACCCGCTGTTCGGCACCCTCGACGACGCCCGCGCGCTGATCGCCGACGCGCACGCGCACAACCTGCGGATCATCGTCGACGTCGTGCCGAACCACACCTCCGACCGGCACGCCTGGTTCCGGGCCGCCCTCGGCGCCGAGCCCGGTTCGCCCGAGCGCGCCCGGTACGTCTTCCGGGACGGCCGCGGCCCGGACGGCGCCGAACCGCCCAACGACTGGGAGTCGGTGTTCGGCGGCCCCGCCTGGACGCGGGTCCCCGACGGGCAGTGGTACCTGCACCTGTTCGCGTCCGAGCAGCCCGACCTGAACTGGGAGAACCCCGAGGTCCACGCGGAGTTCGCCGACATCCTGAAGTTCTGGCTCGACCTCGGCGTGGACGGCTTCCGCATCGACGTCGCGCACGGCATGGCGAAGGCCCCCGGGCTGCCCGACGTCGGCCACCCGAACCAGGTCGAGATGCTCGGCACGGCCGTCCTGCCGTACTTCGACCAGGACCCGGTGCACGACATCCACCGCGCGTGGCGGCGGCTGCTCGACTCCTACGGCGGCGAGCGCATCGCGGTCGCCGAGGCGTGGGCCCCGACCCCCGAGCGCCTCGCCGCCTACACCCGTCCGGACGAACTCCACCAGGCGTTCAACTTCCACTACCTGACGGCGCCGTGGGACGCGGCCGCGCTGCGGGAGGTCGTGGACGAGTCGCTGCGCACCGCCGAGGCCGTCGGCGCGCCCGCGACCTGGGTGCTGTCGAACCACGACGTGAAGCGGCACGTCACCCGGTACGGCGGCGGCGAGACGGGGCTCCGCCGGGCCCGCGCCGCGGCGCTGCTCACCCTCGCGCTGCCCGGCTCCGCGTACGTCTACCAGGGCGAGGAGCTGGGCCTCCCCGAGGTCCTCGACCTGCCGGAGGAGTTCCTCCAGGACCCGCAGCGGCTCCGCGGCGAGGGCCAGGGCCGGGACGGCTGCCGGGTGCCGATGCCGTGGGCCGGGGACGAGCCGCCGTTCGGCTTCGGCTCCGGCGAGTCCTCGTGGCTGCCGATCCCGCCGTCCTGGCACTCCCTCACCGTCGCCGCGCAGGAGGCCGACGCGGACTCGATGCTCGCCCTCTACCGGGACGCGCTGCGCGTCCGCCGCGAGCACCCGGCGCTCGGCGACGGCCGCCTCCGCTGGCTCGACGGCCCCGCCGGCACGCTGTCGTTCGTCCGGGACGAGCCCGGCGGCGGGCGCGCGTTCGGCTGCACGGTCAACACGTCCGGCCGGACGGTCCGCGTCCCCGCCCCGGGCGCGCCGCTGCTGGCCAGCGGACCCGTCCGGGTCGGCGGCGCGGAGGCCGAACTCCCCCCGGACACCGCGCTGTGGTGGGACATCGAGGAGCGCTAACTTGAGACCCATGACGACACGCCTGGCTGACATCGCGGCCCACGCCGGAGTGAGCGAGGCGACGGTGAGCCGGGTGCTGAACGGCAAGCCGGGCGTGTCCCCGACCACGCGCCAGGCGGTGCTGACCGCCCTGGACGTGCTCGGCTACGAGCGCCCGGCCCGGCTGCGCCAGCACCGGGCCGGGCTGATCGGGCTGATCATCCCGGAGCTGACCAACCCGATCTTCCCCGCGTTCGCCGAGGTCATCGAGAGCGCGCTGGCCCGGCACGGGTACATGGCGGTGCTGTGCTCGCAGGCGCCGGGCGGCGTCGCCGAGGACGACTACATCGAGATGCTGCTGGAGCGCGGCGTCGCCGGGATCATCTTCGTCAACGGCCTGCACGCCAACGCCAACTCCGACCGGGCGCGGTACGCGCGGCTGCTGGAGAAGGCGCTGCCGATCGTCCTGGTGAACGGGTACCGCGACGACATCGACGCGCCGTTCATCTCCAACGACGACGTCGCCTCGATGGAGGCGGCGGTCGGGCACCTCGCCGCGATGGGCCACCGCCGGATCGGGCTGGCGATCGGGCAGGACGTGTACGTCCCGACGCGGCGCAAGACCGAGGGGTTCCGGCGCGGGATGGCCGCGCACACCGGCCTGCCGGCGGACGAGGTCGACGCGCTGGTCGTCAACACCATGTACACGGTGGAGGGCGGGCAGGCCGCGGCGGCCCGGCTGCTGGACGAGGGCTGCACGGCGATCTGCGGCGGCAACGACATCATGGCGCTGGGCGCGATCCGGGCCGCGCGGGCGCGCGGCCTGCGGGTGCCCGAGGACGTGTCGGTCACCGGCATGGACGACTCGCTGCTGACGGCCTACCTGGACCCGCCGCTGACCACCGTCCGGCAGTCGGTGCGGGAGATGTCGATGGCGGCGGTGAGCACGGTGCTCGGCGAGATCGGCGGCGACCGCGCGCCGCGCACCGAGCTGCTGTACCGGCCGGAACTGGTCGTGCGCCGCTCGACGGCGCCCGCGCCCGCGGCCCGGCGGGCGGCGGTCCCCGGACCGGCGGCCGAGCCCGCGCCGGAGGCCGTCCGCGGGGCCGTCCACCAGCCCGTTCCCGAAGGTTAGGCGGCCCGTCGGGCCGGCGCGGGCGGCGCCGGACCCGGCGTTCGGGGGGCGGGCGGCCGGGCCCGCGCCGATAACGGTTCAGTCTCGGACGTTGACAGTGACCGGGGTCACCGTCTTTGCTTCGTGGGAGCGCTCCCACACACGAGGTACATCACAACGGGAAGGGGTCCGCGATGAGGGCCAGCATGCGGCGCGGACTGAGCACGGCGGTGGCCGCGTTGCTCGTCGGCGGCCTCGCCGTCGCCTGCGGCGGCGACGACTCCGGCGGCGACGGCAAGGTCGAGCTGACCGTCGACGTCTTCGGCGAGCCGGGCTACGAAGAGCTGTACAAGCAGTACGAGGCGTCCCACCCGAACGTCACGATCAAGCAGCGCAAGGTGTCCAGCCTGGACGACTTCAAGCCGCGCATCCAGCAGTGGATGGCGACCGGAAGCGGTGCGGGCGACGTCGTCATGCTGGAGGAGGGCATCCTGCCCCTCTACATGCAGCAGGCGAACAAGTTCGTCAACCTCTTCGACCACGGCGGCAAGGAGCTCGAGCAGAACTTCGTGTCGTGGAAGTGGCAGGCCGGCGTCTCCCCGGACGGCAAGCAGCTCGTCGGCCTCGGCACCGACGTCGGCGCGCTCGCCATGTGCTACCGCACGGACCTGTTCGAGAAGGCCGGGCTGCCGACCGAGCGCGACGAGGTCTCGGAGCTGTGGCCCACCTGGGACGAGTACCTCAAGGTCGGCCAGGACTTCCAGTCGAAGGTGAAGGACACCAAGTGGCTGGACGGCCCGACGGCCATCTGGCGCGTCACCGTCCTGCAGCAGGCCGGCGCGGGCCCCGGCCACAGCTACTTCGACAAGGAGAACAACCTGGTCTTCGCCACCAACCCGGCGGTGAAGTCCTCGTTCGACACGGCGCTGAAGTTCGAGCAGAACAAGCTCACCGCCGACATGTCGATCTTCACGCCGCCGTGGCAGACCGCCCTGAAGCGCGACACGTTCGCGACCGTGCCGTGCCCGTCCTGGATGCTCGGGGGCATCAAGGAGTTCTCCGGTGACTTCGGCGAGGGCAAGTGGGACGTCGCCAAGGTGCCGGGCGGCAGCGGCTACTGGGGCGGCTCGTGGCTGGCCGTGCCGAAGCAGACCGACCACGCGAAGGAGGCCGCCGAGCTCGCCAAGTTCCTGACCTCGCCCGAGGGCCAGATCGGCGCGTTCAAGGCCGCGAACGTCTTCCCGTCCTCGCCGCAGGCCGCGAAGGACCCGGCGGTGGCGGACGCCAAGGACCCGTACTTCAACGACGCCCCGGTCGGCCAGATCTTCGGCGAGATGGTGGCGCAGGCCAAGCCCGTCTACCTCGGCCCGAAGAACGAGGACGTGCGGCAGGCCGTGGAGAACGTCCTGATCAGCGTCGGGCAGGGCAAGGTCCCGGCCGGCGAGGCGTGGAGCAAGTCCGTCGAGGAGGCGGAGAAGTCCGCCCGGTGACGCCGGTCCGGCGCTGACCTCCGCGTCGCGCCGGACGGCCGAACCCCCCTCGTCCCCCTTCCCACTGGCCAGGCGGTGGCGCCGTGCCTCACCTCCCGTGCGGCGCCACCGCCTCACTCATGTCCCAGATCTCCGCCCCGGCCCCTCCCCGGGCGGAGCCGCCCCCGAAAGGAGGCGCATGACCACCGATCTGCGCGCCGGCCGGAAACCCTCCCGGCCCGCGCCGGGCGACGCCGGCCGCCGTCCACGCCCGACCTGGCGGGGCCGGCTGGCCAAACTCGACGTGAAGGCCGCTCCCTACGCCTTCATCTCGCCCTTCTACATCGTCTTCCTGATCTTCGGCCTGTTCCCGCTCGGCTTCACGCTGTGGGTGTCGCTGCACGACTGGGGCCTCGCCTCGGGCACCCGCGAATGGGTCGGCCTCGACAACTACGACTACCTGCTGACCGACGCCGACTTCTGGCACGCGACGGTCAACACCCTCGGGATCTTCGTGCTCGCGACGGTCCCGCAGCTCCTCATCGCCCTGTTCATCGCGAACGCGCTGAACAGGCGGATCCGGATGCCCACGCTGTTCCGGATCGGGATGGTGGCGCCGCTGGTCACCTCGACGGCTGCCGTGTCGATCGTGTTCACCCAGATGTTCGACACCGACTGGGGCATGATCAACTGGGCGCTCGGCCTGGTCGGCGTCGACCCGATCGACTGGAGCGCCAGCCGCGGCTGGTCCTGGGTCGCGATCGCCGCGATGGTCAACTGGCGCTGGATCGGCTACAACGCGCTGATCTACCTGGCCGCCATGCAGTCCATCCCGCGCGACCTCTACGAGGCGGCCGCGATCGACGGCGCGTCCCGGCTCCGCCAGTTCTGGCAGATCACGGTGCCGATGCTGCGCCCGACGATCATCTTCACGGTGATCATCTCGACGATCGGCGGCCTGCAGCTCTTCACCGAGCCCGTGCTGTTCAGCGTCCGGACCCCGAACAACATGGACGGCGGCGCGCTGCACCAGTTCCAGACGATCACGATGTACATGTACGACAACGCCTTCGGCTCGGACCGGTACGGCTACGGCGCCGCGGTCGCCTGGGCGCTGTTCATGATGATCATCGTGTTCTCCCTGATCAACTTCCTGATCGTGCGACGCACGGGAGGCACCAAGTGACGACCCTCCTCGCGGGCCCCGGGCAGCCCGGCAAGCACGCCCGTCCGAGCGGGCGGCTGCGCGGACTCTGGGAGGCCAGCCCGCTCACCTATGTGGCGCTGATCGTCGCGGTCGCCCTGTCGCTGTTCCCGATCTACTGGATGATCGTCGTCGCGACGCGCACCAACGACGTCGTCTCCGCCGTGCCGCCGCCGCTGCTGCCCGGCGGCGAGGCCGGCGACAACGTCGGGCGGCTGTTCGACAACCCCGACGCCTACTTCGCGCAGGGCCTGCTGAACTCCGCGATCGCCTCCACCGTGGTGACGGTCTCGACGGTGTTCTTCGCGTCCCTCGCCGGGTTCGCGTTCGCCAAGCTGCGCTTCAAGGGCAAGAACGCGCTGCTGCTGATCATCATCGCGACGATGATGATCCCGGTCCAGATGGGCATCATCCCGCTCTACATGATCATGGTGGAGCTGGGGTGGCAGAACCAGCTGCAGGCGGTCATCGTGCCGTTCCTGGTCACCGGGTTCGGCGTGTTCATGATGCGGCAGTACGCGTCCCAGGCCATCCCGGACGAGCTGATCGAGGCGGCCCGCGTCGACGGCTGCAGCACGTTCGGCATCTACTGGCGGGTCGTGCTGCCCGCGCTGCGCCCGGCGGCCGGGGTGCTCGGCCTGCTCACGTTCATGCAGACGTGGAACGAGTTCATGTGGCCGCTCGCGGTGCTCGCCCCGGACAACCCCACCGTGCAGCTGTCGATCAACAACCTGGCGAACGCCTACTTCGACGACTACACGCTCATGTTCGCCGGGACCTCCGTGGCGGTGCTGCCGCTGCTCGTCGTGTTCATCGTGTTCGGCCGCCAGATCATCGGCGGAATCATGGAAGGTGCTGTGAAGGCGTGACCTCGCTACAGGACGACACCGGTGCGGCCGCGGCCGCTCTGTTCCCGACCGGGTTCCGCTGGGGCGCGGCCACGGCCGCCTTCCAGATCGAGGGCGCCGCGGCCGAGGGCGGGCGCGGCCCGTCCATCTGGGACACGTTCTGCCGGACGCCCGGCAAGGTCCTGAACGGCGACACCGGCGACGTGGCCGTGGACCACTACCACCGCTTCCGCGAGGACGTCGCGCTGATGGCCGACCTCGGGCTGACCGCGTACCGGTTCTCGATCTCCTGGCCGCGCGTCCAGCCGGACGGCGGGGGCCCCGCCAACCGGGAGGGGCTCGACTTCTACCGGCGGCTCGTGGACGCGCTGCTGGAGGCGGGCGTCGAGCCGTGGCCGACGCTGTACCACTGGGACCTCCCGCAGCCGCTGGAGGACGCGGGCGGCTGGCCGGAGCGGGAGACCGCGCACCGGTTCGCCGAGTACGCCGCGCACGTCCACGGCGCGCTCGGCGACCGGGTGCGGAACTGGATGACGGTGAACGAGCCGTGGTGCGGCGCGTTCCTCGGCTACGCGTCCGGGGACCACGCGCCCGGCCGCCGCGAGCCGTCCGCGGCGCTGCTCGCGGCGCACCACATGCTGCTCGGGCACGGGCTCGCGGTGGAGGCGATGCGGGCGCAGCACCCGGACAACCGGTTCGGCGCGGCCGTCAACCTGTACGCGGTCTCGCCCGCGACCGACCACGAGGCGGACGTGGACGCGGCCCGCCGGATCGACGGCCTGCAGAACCGGCTGTTCCTGGACCCGCTGCTGCTCGGCCGCTACCCCGAGGACGTCCTCGCGGACACGGCCGAGCACGGGTTCGACCCGTCCGACGAGGACCTGCGGACGATCCACCGGCCGCTCGACCAGCTCGGCATCAACTACTACACGCGGCACACGGTCGCGGGGACGCCGGGCGAGGCGGCGCAGACGGCGTCGTCGCCGTTCTCCACGTACTCCCCGTGGGTCGGCAGCGAGCACGTCCGGTTCGTCCCGGGGGGACGCCCGGTGACCGGGATGGGCTGGGAGATCGACGAGCGCGGCCTGTACGAGGTGCTGGCGCGGGTGCACCGCGAGTACCCGGCCGTCCCGCTGTACATCACCGAGAACGGGGCGGGCTACGACGAGGCGCCGGACGGCGATGGCACGGTCCAGGACGCGGAGCGGATCGCGTACATCGACGCGCACCTGCGCGCCTGCCACGACGCGATCGCCGAAGGCGTCCCGCTGCGGGGCTACTTCACGTGGTCGCTGCTGGATAATTTCGAGTGGGCCTGGGGCTACACGAAGCGCTTCGGGCTGGTGCACGTTGACTACGCCACGCAGCGGCGCGTTCCGAAGGCGAGCGCCCGCTGGTACGCGGACGTGATCCGGCGGGGCGGGCCGGCCGGACGGGCGTCCGGCTGACCTCCCCGGACTCGGGGCGCGAACGACGGGTCCGGCGCGCCGGACCCGCACGGACGGCCGGTTCCGGCCGTCCGATCGGACTGGACGGAGGGGGAGCCGGATGACGGGCAGGAGCACGCGGCCCACATTGGAGGAGGTCGCGGCGCGGGCCGGGGTGGGCCGCGGCACGGTCTCCCGGGTGATCAACGGCTCGCCGCGGGTCAGCGCGCAGGCCCGCGCGGCCGTGCTGGCGGCGATCGACGAGCTGGGGTACGTGCCGAACCGCGCGGCCCGCACGCTCGTCACCCGCCGCACCGACACGGTGGCGCTGGTGGTGGCCGAGTCCGACCAGCGGCTGTTCGGCGAGCCGTACTTCGCGGGGATCATCCGCGGGATCGGCAACGGGCTCGCCGACACCGGCCTGCAGCTCCTGCTCGCCATGGCCCGCTCCCCCGCCGAGTACGCGCGGCTGGAGAACTACCTCACCCCGCAGCACGTGGACGGGGTGCTGCTGACGTCGCTGCACGCGGAGGACCCGCTGCCCGCGAAGCTCGAGGCGGCGGGCGTCCCGACGGTGCTCGGCGGCCGCCCGCCGGGGGTGTCGCCGGTCAGCTACGTGGACGTCGACAACCGCAGCGGCGCGCGGGAGGCCGTCGGGCACCTGATCAGCGGCGGGCGGCGGCGGATCGCGACGATCGCGGGCCCGCAGGACATGGGCGCCGGCATCGACCGGCTCACCGGCTACCGGGACGCGCTCGCCGAAGCCGGGCTGCCCGAGTGCGTCGCGTTCGGCGACTTCGGGGAGGCGAGCGGCATCACCGCCGCGGAGGAGCTGCTCGCGCGCGAGCCGGAGCTGGACGCGGTGTTCGCCGCGGACGACCCGATGGCGCTGGGCGCGCTGCGGGTGCTGCACCGGATGGGCCGCCGGGTCCCCGACGACGTCGCGGTGATCGGGTTCGACGACTCGGCGGCCGCGCCGCTGGCCGATCCCCCGCTGTCGAGCGTCCACCAGTCGCTGGAGGAGATGGGCGTGGAGATGGCGCGGCTGCTGGTGTCGCGGATCCGCGGCGAGACGGTCGCGGAGCCGGTGGTCATCCTGAAGCCGCATCTGGTGCTGCGCGACAGCGCCTGACCTGGGCGGACGCGGGCGCGCGTAAGATCATCGGCATGGCCTACGAACCGACTCCGGAAGAGATGTCCCATCTGCGCCGCTGCGTGGAGCTGGCCGCGGAGGCCCTCGCGGACGGCGACGAGCCGTTCGGCTCGGTGCTGGTCTCGGGGTCGGGCGAGGTCCTGGCCGAGGACCGCAACCGGGTCGCCGGCGGGGACCGCACCCGGCACCCCGAGTTCGAGCTGGCCCGCTGGGCGGCGGCGCACATGGCGCCGGACGAGCGGGCCGCCGCGACCGTGTTCACGTCCGGGGAGCACTGCCCGATGTGCGCGGCGGCGCACGGCTGGGTGGGCCTCGGCCGGATCGTGTACGCGGCGTCGTCCGCGCAGCTCACCGGGTGGCTCGCGGAGCGCGGGCTGCCGCCGGGGCCGGTGCGTCCGATTCCCGCCGGGGAGGTGGCGCCGGGCGTCCGCGTCGAGGGCCCGGTCGCCGCGCTGGAGGCCGAGGTCCGCGAGCTGCACGCCCGCGCCCGCGGCTGAGCGCTACCCGTCGAAGGGCTCGATCTGCTCCCAGTCGGGGACGGAGTCCGCGTCGACGTAGGGTTCGACGATCTGGAGCAGGTTGCCGTCGGGCGGCGCGAGGATCTCGTCCATCTCCGCGTCCGGCGTCCCGAGGCTCCTGCCGCGGCCGGTCCGGTCGCGGCGGAACCAGATCGCGTCGCATTCCTCGCAGACCCAGACCGGCACCCCGGTCCGTTTCACGCGGTACCGCCGGACGAGTCCGGCCCGGCAGTTGCCGCAGAGGTACTCGTCGGCCAACGCGCCTCCCTCAGAACGGCACCGGGTGGGCCGTGAGGATATTACCGGTGCCCTCTTCCACGATGATCCGCACGGCTTTCTCGCCCTGGGTGCCGACCACCCGGTTCATCGGGACCACGTACTCGTCGGTGCCGTTCCGCGTCGTCTTCGTGCCGGACGCCCTGGCGTTCCAGGCGTCGTCCATCAGCCGGAACAGCTCCCGGCCGTGCGTGTTGAAGCGGGTGTGCACCGTCTTCGACGGGTCGACCGGGGCGCGGTCGCCGTGGGCCTGGATGTGCCGCAGCCGGTGGCCGTGCCGCGATCCCGGGCGGTAGACCAGCCCGGCGGGCGACCTCATCGCGCCGTTCCCCCAGGGGATCATGTTGAAGCAGTTCGCGTTGTGCACGAGCACGTGCGCGCCGCCCGTCCGGACGTGGTAGGTGTGGGCGCCCGCGACGGTGAGGTTGTGGACGCGCCGGTCGCGGACGGTCCGGTGCTCGACGGCGGCGACCCGGACGTCCGCGCCGGTGCCGGTGCGCAGCCGCATGCCGGGCTTCAGCGCGCCGGCGTCGACCCACCGGCCGGGGCCGCCGGCGACCCGGAAGGGGTGGGCGGCGGTGGCGACGACGGTCCCGGCCTCGGTTCCGGGCCCGGCGGCGGTGGTGATGCGGACCAGGTCCTTGGGTCCGCCGCTCGCGGGGGTGGCCACGACGGCCCCGGGGCCGGTCTCCCCGGTCTCCGGGTCCGCGGCGAGGACGGCGTCGCCGATGCGCACGTCCTCGATGGCCTTCGTGCGGCCGTCCGCCATGAGGACCCGCGTGCCGGGGACGAAGCTGTTCGTCCCGGTGCACTTGGCGAGGTCCCGGTCCAGGTTCACGCGTTCGACGAGCCGCTTCACCTCGACCGCGGCCAGCGCGCGGGCGCTGATCACCGTGTTGGCGCGGAAGGGGATGCGGTACCTGACCGGCCGGCCGCCCTGGGCTCTCGACTGCGCCATGGCCCGCGCGCGGTGCTGCGCGTTGACCGAGGTGAACACCGCCCCGGCGCCCGGGTTGGAGCAGCTCAGGGTGCCGGACACGCCGCCGCCGGCGACCGGGAAGGTGCGGCTGTCGCTGGTGCACCGGCCGGCGGACCGCCCGTCGATGGAGAACGTCGCGGTCATCACGGCGGTGACGTTGCCGCCGGCGATGCGGGCCCGGGCCGCGCTGGTGAGGGTGCCGGTGAAGCTCTTGTTGGCCGTGCAGCCCCCGGACCCGCAGTTGACGCTCCCCGACGCGCCGAGCGTGAAGGTGATGCCCGCGTCGGTCGCGTTCTCCAGCCGCCCGACCTGCTTCTCCAGCGTGTCGTACATCTCGGTGGCCTCGGCCCCGGTGACCGGGGCGAGGTCGAATCCGCCGGACCCGCCGTCCAGGGGCGCCGCGGCGGGCAGCACCCCGCTCCTGACCGGCTCCTTCCGCGCGGGCCCGTCGACGGGTTCCAGGCGCAGCACCCGGTGCGGTGCCTGCCGGGTGATGAGCAGCCGTCCCGCCGGGGTGTTGACGGCCTTCGCGGGCTTGCCGTCCACGGCGGCCGACGCAGAGTCCTCGGGCTGCGGCACGTCGCCCGCCTTCCGCAGCGCCCGGGACAGGTCGTCCGCCAGCACCGGCGGTGCCGGGGTGCCGTCGAGCACCTCGGCGATCCGCCCGGCGGCGCCCTCGGCCCCGATCGTCCATCCCTCGGACGATCCGGTGCCCCCGGCCGCGCCGGACCCGCCGCGCGTGAACGTCTTCCCGGAGACCTGCAGGACGTTCGGTTCGCCGCCGTCCGCGTCCGAACCGGCGGTGCCGAACTTGTCCCCGGACGCGGTGACCGTGATGTCCTGCGGCGTCCCGGCGGCGGCGTCGGTCCGGTAGCGCAGGCCGGGGGCCTGGGAGAGGTCGGCGAGGGCCTGCTCGAAGGGGCGCAGGTCCCGAGCGGCGATGGTCGCGCCGGAGCGGTCGACGACGACCGCGACCGTCAGACCGGCCGCCAGCACCATGACCAGCGCCGCGACCGTGCCGAGCAGCAGCGCCCGCTGCGCCGTCCCCAGCATCCGCAACTGCGGCACCAGCCGCATCGGCACCTGCCCCGGCACGGGCCGCCCCCCGCCCCCCGCAGACGGCAGCGGCGGCGCCCCTTGGAAAGGCCAGGACGCCGGACCGGAGGGCGGTGGGGACTTGGCGGGTGAGGGTGGCGGGGTGTCGTCAATGCGGGGGTTTTCCCCGGCGGGCCTTGCCTCGTCGTGGTCCGGATGTGACATGGCATCCCCTGCGTCGCTCGCCCACGCCGGATCACCGATCGCACGCCGGGCGGGCCGTGCCCTGGCGCGGGCATGGCCGATCCCGGCTTCCGGTTCCCCGGCACCGCCGGGGAGAAGTCTCCAATAGACAGTGGTGTCTGTAAAGCCGTTCGGAAGAGTCCCAGGTCGCGGGCGGGGCGGTCGGGTCGCGCGCTCGGAGCGGCGCACAGGGCGCATCGGGGTACGCATCGGTCACAGGTTTGCCGGTACGGCAAACGGGTTTGCCTGAAGCGGTGTCCGTTGCCGAAGATGCGGGCACCGCACCGACAGGAGGTACCCGATGAGCAACGAGACCGAGGAGTTCTGGGAGGAGCTCTACCGCGCCCGCGACCGGGTGTGGAGCGGCAACCCGAACCCCGTGCTGGTGAGCGTGGTCGAGCCGCTGGAGCCGGGCGCCGCGCTCGACCTCGGCTGCGGTGAGGGCGCCGACGCGATCTGGCTCGCCCGCCGCGGCTGGAGCGTGACGGCCGTGGACGTCTCCACCGTCGCCCTCGGCCGCGGGGCGGCGCACGCGAAGGAGGCGGGGGTCGAGGCGCGCGTCGCGTTCGAGCGGCACGACCTCGGGCACAGCTTCCCCGCGGGCTCGTACGACCTCGTGTCGGCGCAGTTCCTGCAGTCCCCGCTGGACTGGCCGCGCGCCGAGATCCTGCGGTCGGCGGCCGCCGCCGTCGCGCCCGGCGGGCTGCTGTTGATCGTCGAGCACGCCGCCGCGCCGCCGTGGTCGGACCACCACGACCACCGGTTCCCCACGGCCGACGAGACGTTCGCCGACCTCGCGCTCGACGCGTCCGCGTGGACGACCGAGCGGTGCGGCGTCCACGAGCGCGAGGCGACCGGGCCCGACGGGCAGGCCGGCGTCCTGCTCGACAACGTCATCGCGGTCCGCCGCACGGGCTGACGCCGGGCTCGGCGGCCGCGCCGCCCGCCGGGTCCAGGGCCCGGCGGGCGGCGGCGGCGATCCGGTCGACGTCGCCGCGCTCCGCGGGCGGCAGCGGCAGGCCGACGGACTCGCGCGCGGCGGCGGCCTCGCCGAGCAGCCGGACGGCCTCCGCGGCGCGGCCGTCGAGGACGTGCGCGCCCGCGAGTCCTTCGAGCCCGCGGGCGAGCGCCCGCGGATCGCCGGTCCGGCGGGCGTACCGCAGGCCCTCCCGGTGCAGCGCCAGCGCCTCGGCGGCGGCACCGCGCAGCTCGGCGATGAACCCGAGCTCGGCCAGGATGAACGCGGTTCCGAGGTCGCCCTCCCAGCGGCGGCACCAGTCGAGCCAGCGGCGCAGGCGCGCCTCGGCCTCGTCCAGCCGGCCCCGCCGGCGCGCCACCATGCCGAGCCCGGTCTCGGCGAACTCCTCGCCGCGCCGGTAGGAGTGCGCCGCCGCCAGCCGCCCGGCGCGCCGGTGCAGGTCCTCGGCGCTTTCGAGGTCGCCGGTGAGCAGGGCGGTCCGGCCGAGGCGCGCCAGGGTGTCCGCCGCGTCGTTCCACAGCCGCAGTTCCTCGGCGCGGCCGAGCGCCTCCCGGCGCAGGCGCCCGGCGGTCGCGTAGTCGCCGGCGAACTCGGCCAGATCGGCCAGGACGCACGCGGCGCGCGACTCGCCCCACCGGTCGCCGAGCTCGCGGAACACCGCCAGGGCGCCTTCCGCGTCGCCGCGCGCCCGGTCCGGCTCGCCCAGGCCCGCCAGCACCTCGGCGCGGACGGTGCGCGCGGCGGCCGCGCCCCACCGGTCGCCGTGGGCCCGGAACCGCGCGAGCGCCCGGTCGGCGAGGCCGAGCGTCGCCCGGGCGTCACCGAAGCCGACCCTGCTCAACGCGAGGAACCACCGCGCGCGGGCGACGCCCGGCGGGTCGCTCTCCGCAGCCGCGTGCTCCGCGGGCCCGGCCGGCTCCCCGGTGGACCGGGGCGGCGCGGCGAGACCGTCCGGAAGCAGCAGCGAGATCCCGGCGCGCCACATCCGGGCCGCCGCCCGCAGGTGCGCGGCCCCGCCGGCGGTGAGGGCGAGATCGAACGAGCGGCGCGCCTCGGCGAACCGGCCGCGCAGGAACCAGTACCAGCCGAGCGCGTTCACCAGCCGCAGCGCCGGGTCGCCCGGCCCGCGGCGGACGGCGTGCTCCAGCGCGGCGCGCAGCCCCGCCGCCTCGGCGTCCAGCCGATCGAGCCACTCCCGCTGCCGGTGCCCGCGCAGCCGCGGCTCGGCGCGCTCGGCGAACTCCAGGAGCCGGGCGAGGTGGCGTTCGCGGACGGCCTCCCGCTCCCCGGACTCGGCGAGCCGCTCGTTCGCGTAGGCCGCCACCGACTCCAGCAGCCGGTACCGGCCGTCCCGGTGCACCACCAGGGAGCGGTCGACGAGCCTGCCGAGCAGGTCGAGGACGTCCGCGGCGCGCACTCCCCCGTCCGTCCCGTCCGCGCAGACCGCCTCGGCCGTCTCCAGCGTGCAGCCGCCCGCGCACACGGCCAGGCGGCGCAGCACGACCCGTTCGGCGTCGGTCAGCAGGCCCCAGCTCCAGTCGATCACCGCGCGCAGCGTGCGCTGCCGCGCCGGGGCGTCGCGGACGCCCGCCGTCAGCACCCGGAACCGGTCGTCCAGCCGGGCGGCGAGATCGTGCACGTCCAGCACGCGGACGCGGGTGGCCGCCAGTTCGAGCGCGAGGGGGATCCCGTCGAGGCGCCGGCAGATCGCCGCGACCGCCGCCGCGTTGCCCGGCCCCAGCGCGAAGCCGGGCGCGGCGGCCGTCGCGCGCTCCACGAACAGCCGAACGGCGCTCGACCGCTCCGGCCCGGCGGCGTCCGGCTCGGGCAGGTCGAGCGGCGGCACCGGCCACAGCCGCTCGCCGCCGATCGCCAGCGGCTCGCGGCCGGTGGCGAGCAGCCGCACGTCCGGCGCCGCCCGCAGCAGGCGCGCCGCCAGCGCGGCCACCGGCTCCACCACGTGCTCGCAGTTGTCGAGCACGAGCAGCATCCGGCGTCCCGCGACGGCGTCGGCGATCCGCTCCGCCGGGGGGCGCGCGCCCGCCCGGGCGGCGTCGCGCAGTTCCAGGCTCGCGGCGACGGCCTCGCCCGCCTCGGCGCCGGTGCGGGCCTCGGCGAGCTCCACCAGCCGGACGCCGTCCGGGAAGTCCCCGGCCCGCCGCGCCGCCACCTCCAGCGCCAGCCGGGTCTTGCCGACGCCGCCCGGCCCGGTCAGCGTCACCAGCCGCGCAGAATCCAGCAGCTCGCCCACCCGGCGCACCTCGCCCTCCCGGCCGACCAGGCCGGTGGGCGGGACGGGCAGGTCGCCGCGGGGCCGGGGCGCGGGCGCGGCGGCCGGGAGCAGCGCCGGGTCCCGGCGGAGGATCGCCTCGTACAGGCCGGACGCCCCGGGTCCGGGGTCGAGCCCGAGTTCGTCGCGGAGCCGGTCGCGCAGGTCGCCGAGGCTCGCCAGGGCGTCCCCCTGGCGGCCGGCCCGGTACAGGGCGAGGGCGTGCAGCGTCCGCAGCCGCTCCCGGAAGGGGTGCGCCGCGACGGCTTCGGCCAGGTCGCCCGCGGCCGCCCCGTGCTCGCCCAGTTCGAGGCGGGCTTCGGCGAGGTCCTCCAGCGCCGCCAGGCGCCGCTCCTCGAGCCGCGCCGCCTCCCCCCGGACGAACGCCGCGTCGGCGAAGTCGGCGAAGGCCGCCGTGCCGCGCCACGTCCCGAGCGCCTCGGCGAGCAGCCGCGCCCGCGCGCCCGGGTCGCCGGCCGTCCGGGCCCGGCGCAGCAGTTCCTCGAACCGCCCGGCGTCCACCGCGTCGTCCGCCACCTGCAGCAGGTAGCCCGGCGGGCGGGACACCAGCAGGCCGCGTCCCCCGGGCTCGGCCTCCTCCAGGACCCGCCGCAGCAGCGACACCTTCGACCGGACGGTGCGGACGCCGCCGGCGGGGGGCGCGTCGCCCCACAGGTCGTCGAGGAGCCGGTCCGCCGACACGACGTGCCCGCGCCGCGCCAGCAGATCCGCCAGCAGGGCCCGCACCCTGGTCTCGCGGACGCGGACGAGGCGGCCGTCCGCCGTCCGCACCTCCAGCGGCCCCAACACCCCGAATCGCACCCGCTCACGCTACCGATACGGCGACCGCAACTTTTCCGGAGACGGACCGGAACCCGCCCCGGCCAGGCTCGTGCCATGACCGACGCACATACCGACGAACTTGCCAACGAACTCGCCAACGAATCCGCCCTGGAGTCCGTGACCGTCATCGGGCTGGGGCTGATGGGCCGCGCCCTGGCGTCCGCGCTCCTGGCCGCGGGGCACCCGACGACCGTCTGGAACCGCACGGCCGCCAAGGCCGACGACCTGGTCGCGCGGGGCGCGACGCTCGCGCCCACCGTCGGCGACGCCGTCCGGGACGGCTCGCTGATCATCGTCTGCCTCGCCGACGCGGACGCGGTCCGCGAGGCCGTCGGCCCGCACCGGGCGGGCCTGGCCGGCCGGACCCTGGTCAACCTCACCTCCGGCACCGCCGAGGAGGCCCGCGAGATCGCCGGCTGGACGGCCGACCGGCTGGACGGCGCGATCATGGCCACCCCCGAGGTGATCGGCCGGCCGGAGGCGTTCCTGCTGTACAGCGGCTCCCCGGACGCGTTCGAGAAGCACCGGGAGACCCTCGGGCGGCTCGGCAGCGCGACCTTCTTCGGCGCCGATCCCGGCCTGGCGTCCCTGTACGACGTCGCGCTGCTCGGCATCATGTGGGGAACGCTGAACGCCTTCCTGCACGGCTCGGCGCTGCTGGGCGCCGCCGGGGTGAAGGCGAGCGACTTCGCGCCGTTCGCCGTGCAGTGGGTCTCGAGCGTGTCCGGGTTCGCCACCGCCTACGCCGCGCAGATCGACCGTGGCGGCTACCCCGCCGAGGACGCCTCCCTCGACACCCATATCGCGACGATGAAGTACCTGGTGCGGGAGAGCGCGGCCGCGGGCATCGACACCGACTGGCCGGCCCGCATCCAGGCCCTCGCGGAGCGCGCCGTCCAGGCGGGCCACGCGGGGGCGAGCTACGCGAGCCTCATCGAGGTCTTCCGCGGCCGCGCCTGAGCGGTACCGGACCCGCCGACGGGCGGGGGTGCCCGCCCCGGGGTCGCCCGGGGCGGGCTGCGCCCGCTGCGCCGCGGGGCGCGGACTACTCCAGCGTGAACCCGCTCAGGCGGGCCTCGCCGCGGAACACCAGGTAGACGTCCTGCCTGCCGTGGGCCCGCCGCAGGTCGGCGGTGACCTCCCTGTAGGCGTAGACGCCGCCGGTGGCCGGCACGTCGAGGGTGCCGACGCGGCGGCCGTCCGGCGAACCGAGCCGCACCTCGATCGCGGTCGCGGCGGTCCCGGCGACGCGGGCGGTGATCCGCCCGGCGCCGCGGCCGAGGTCGGCGTCCTCGAACGCGATCCAGGCGCCCGCGGCACCGGCGACGACGTCGCCGTCCGCCTTGGTCTCGTCGGCCAGGACGGCGCCGTCGTGGTCGTCGAAGTCGGCGGCGCGGGTCGGCGCGGACAGGTCGCGGGCCGGGATCCGCTCGCCCCGGACCTCGATCCTCGCCCGCTGCCGGACGTCGCCGGACGACGCGCCGACCAGCACGTCGTGCCCGGCGCGCTCGACGGCCCACCGGTTCCGCGTGACGTCCCAGAACGCCAGGTCGGACGCCTTGACCTCGAGCGTCACCCGCTTCGTCTGCCCCGGCGCCAGCTCGACCTTGGCGAAGTCGCGGAGCTCCTTCACCGGCTGCTTCACCCGCGACTTCCGCTGGCGGGTGTAGAGCTGGACGACCTCCTCGCCGGTGCGCTTCCCGGTGTTGGTGACCGGGACGGTGACCTCGATCGTGCCGTCGGCGCCCATCGAGTGACGGCTCAGCTTCGGCTTCCCGTAGCGGAACGTCGTGTAGGAGAGCCCGTACCCGAACGCGTACAGGGGGTCGCCCTTGAAGTACTGGTACGTGCGGTCGTGCTCGATGATGTCGTATTCGAGGATGCTCGGGAGCTGCTTCTCCGACCGGTACCAGGTCTGCGGCAGCTTGCCGGACGGGTTCTCGTCGCCGAACAGGACGTCGGCGAGCGCGTTGCCCGTCTCGGCGCCGGCGTGGCTCGTCCACAGGATCGCCGGGACGTTCGCGTCCGCCCAGGTCAGCGTGGTCGGGTAGCTGTTCTCCACGACGACGACCGTGTTCGGGTTCGCCTTCCGGACGGCCTTGACCAGCTCCAGCTGCCCCTCGGCGAGGCCCATCGAGGTGCGGTCGTGGTCCTCGCGGCCGTTGATGAACGGCATGCTGCCGACCACGACGACCGCGGTGTCCGCCCGCTTCGCGGCGGCCACGGCGGACTCGGTGCCGCTGCCGACGACCTCCTTGGCGAGCGGGGTGGCGTCGGCCTTGGCCGCGAGGGCGAGCGTCCCGTCGTCCAGCACCTTCACGTACGGGTCGGCCGGGTTCTCGTACCCGGCGTAGCGCAGCAGCACGGTGCCGCCGGCCTGCTCCTCCAGCGCGAACATCTGCTGGACGAACCAGCCGTTCGGCTGCGCCTGGCTGTTGGAGAAGTTCGATCCCCAGTCGTGGCGGCCGACGGTCTTGCCGTTGGCGACGCTGCGCAGCGTGACGATGCCCTGGCCCCAGTCGAACACGTCGAACTGGGCGGTGGCGTCCGGGGTGGTCGGGCCCGTCTTGAGGACGGCCCCGTCGGCGCCGGTGCCGCCCGCGACGTACTCGCCGGTCCGGACGTCCTTGAGCGCGATGCGGTCGACGCCCTCGCTGGTGGTGACGTTCTCCGCGCCGGCCTTGGCGCGGACGCCGTCCACCGGGGTGACCTCGTAGGGGAGGGCGCCGGAGTACCAGTCGGTGTAGAGGGTGTCGGACAGCGGGCCGACGACGGCGACCTTGTCCCCGGCGGCGACGGGCAGCGCCTTCTTCTCGTTCTTGAGCAGCACCATCTGCTCGACGGCGGCCTTGCGGGCCAGCGCGCGGTGCTCGGGGCTGTCCACGACCTCCATGCCGATGCCGGCGTGCGGGCCGCCGTCGGGGTCGAACTCGCCGAGCCGCACCCGGATGTTCAGGATGTGGCCGACGGCCTCGTCGATGTCGGCCTCGGTGAGCAGCCCCCGGTCGAGGGCCGTCCTGACCGAGTCGATCGTCGTGGCCGAGTTCGTGTCGTCGACCGTGAAGCTGTCCACGCCCGCCTTGAGGGTGGCGGCGTTCGCGGTGGGCAGGTCGGGGAAGTAGTTCTGCGAGCCGATGAGGTTGTTCGGGCCGCCGGCGTCGGTGACGTTGAACAGCGTCTCGTCCGTCCACGACCGGACGAGCCCGGCGGCGTCCGGCGTGACCGTCGCGGGACGGCCGTTCACCTTGTTGTACGCCGTCATGATGCCGGTGACCGCCTCGTTGGAGACCGGCATCCGGAACGGCGCCTCGTAGTACTCCTTCTTCGTGCGCGGCCGCAGGGAGGAGGACGTCTCGGTGCGCTTGTACTCGTTGTTGTTCGCGAGGTAGTGCTTGAGGACGGGCGCCGTCTTGAGGCGGTCCGGGTCGTCGCCGCGCATGCCGCGGCCGTAGGCGGTCGCGAGCAGGCCGGTGAGCAGCGGGTCCTCGGAGTAGCCCTCCTCGTTGCGGCCCCAGCGCGGGTCGCGCAGCAGGTTCACGACCGGCGCCCACAGCTGCAGACCCCAGACGTCCGGGTTCTCGCCGTGGTGGCCGCGGGCCTCGTCGCCGACGACGGAGCCGACCTCCTTCAGCAGCGCCGGGTCCCAGGTGGCGCCGAGGCCGACGGACTGCGGGAACACGGTCGCCTTCGCGGTGCGGACGGCGCCGCCCGCGTGGACGTCGGTGGTCCAGGCGAGCCCGTGCAGGGCCTCGGTCCCGGTCTTGAACCGGCCGATGCCCAGGCGCGGGACCGGCGCCTGGTACTGGTGCAGCAGCCCGAGCTTCTCGTCGAGCGTGAGCCGGCCCAGCAGGTCGTCGACGCGGGCGGCGACGGGCAGGCCGGGGTCGCGGAACGGGAGGCCGTCGCGGGCCGCCGCCGGGGCCGCGTGGAGGAGCGGCGCCGCGAGCGCGGCGGCCAGGACGAGGGTCAGCGGCCGGCTGCGCCGGCCGGGGGAACGGGGTCTGCTTCGGCTGAGCTTCAACCTTGCTCCTTGGGTGGACTCGCCCCCGATGATCGGTTTGTCGAAGCGCTTCGACAAACCGATCATCGGGGGCGAGTCCACCCAAGGAGCAAGGTTGAAGCTCAGCCGAA
>NZ_QHJN01000099.1:0-31395 GCF_003947565.1 Actinomadura sp. WAC 06369
GCCGATGCGGGCGCGGCGGGCGGGGGTGAAGCCGAGCGCGACCAGGGCGGTCAGGGCGATCCCGGCGGCCGCGACGAAGACGGCGGTGCGCAGGCCGTCGGTGGTGGAGGCGCGCAGAGCGGTCCCGGTCAGCCCTTCGGTGTGGCTGTGGGCGATCGCGACCAGGACGGCCAGGCCCACGGCGCCGCCGATCTGCTGGGTGGTGGAGGCGATCCCGGAGGCGACGCCCTGCTGGTCGGCGGGGATCGCGGCGGTGGCGGCGCCGAACATCAGCGTGTAGCCCGCGCCCTGCCCGACACCGAGGATCACCAGCCCCGGGACGAGGGCCAGGTAGGAGGCGTCGGGGGTCAGGCTCACGCCCAGGACGACGGTGCCGAGGCCGCCGACGACGAGGCTGGCGATCATGGCGGTACGGGCGCCGCGGACGATCGCCAGCCGTCCGGCGAGCTGGGACCCGGCGACGATGGCGGCCATCGGGATCAGGAACGCCAGCCCGGTGCGCAGCGCGTCGTATCCCTGCACGACCTGGAAGTAGACGGTCAGGAAGTACAGCAGGGTGCCGAACGTGGCCATGTACAGGAACGTGACCAGCGCGCCGGTGCCCAGATCCCGGCCACGCAGGAGCCGCGGCGGCAGCAGCGGGTCGGCGCTGCGGGCCTCGATCGCCGCGAACGCCACCAGCAACGCCGCGCCGAGCACCGCGGCGCCCGCCACGGCCGGCGCGTCCCAACCGGACTCGGGCCCCTGCACCAGGGCGAACACCACCAGCGTCGTTCCGGCGGTCGCGGTGAGCGCTCCGGCCAGGTCGAACCGGCGGACGACCGTGCGCGTGCCGCTCCGCGGGACCAGCGGCAGGGCCAGCAGGGCGGCCGCGGTGGCCAGCGGCACGTTGACGTAGAAGACCGCGGCCCACCCGAACGCCTCGGTCAGGATCCCGCCCAGCAGCGACCCGAGGATCATGCCGCTGCCGCCGGCGGTGCCCCACACGGCGAAGGCCCGGTTGCGTTCACGACCTTCGGGGAATCCGGTGGACACCAGCGTCAGCGTGGCGGGGAACAGCAGCGCGCCGCCGAGCCCCTGCCCGACGCGGGCCGCCACCAGCGGCAGCGGTGTGGTGGCAAGCCCGCCCGCCAGCGACGACACCGCGTACAGGACCAGCCCCAACATGAACATCCGGCGTGGTCCGAACAGGTCCACGGCGCGGCCGCCCAGCAGCAGGAACCCGCCGAACGCCACCGCGTAGGCGCTGATCACCCACTGCAGGTTCTGTGCCGAGAAGCCGAGCGCGTCGGCGATCTCCGGCAGCGCCACGTACACGATGTTGTAGTCGAGCGAAACGATCAGCTGGGCGAACGCCAACAGCGCCAAGGCGAGCCCGGGGCGGGGGAACCCGTCCCGGGCCTGGTGGACAGCGGACATCGGGAGACACCTCGATGAGAGATCAGAAGAGACGGACGTGGTGCGCGGAGGGAACGCGGGGCGAGCCTGACGGCCGGCCGCCGGAGATGGGCGACCGTCAGCCGAAGATCGCGGTGGGGTCGCCGGTGTACCAGGTGTTGGCAATGCGCATCCGGTGGACGATCCAGCGCTGCCCGTCGCGGACCAGGTCGACGTCGTAGGGGTTCTTCAGCAGTGCGAAGGTGTCGTGGTCGGCGGTGAGCAGGTGCTGGGCCTCCACCAGCGCGGTCAGGCGCGCGGTGTCGCCGTCGACGGCGATGCGGGGGTTGGTGACCTGGTGGGTGGTGTCCACACGATCGGTGAACATGGCCAGGATCGTGGTGACGATGGTGTCCCGTCCGGTCATCACCGGCGGCCGTCCGCCCCATCGGGCGGCCGCGGGCCGGAAGTCCAGCTCGGCGTCGGCGGCGAAGGCGGACGCGAGCAGGTCCCTGTCCTTCAGGTCCTGGCCGAGGGCGAACCGGTACAGCGCGTCCAGGATCTCGGCCCGGTCCCGCAGCTCTCGCACGACAGCATCGGTGTCGGCGGCCGGAACGGACAGCGCTTGCTCATCAATGACGTACAACTCATGCTCCCGTGCAGGTCGAAGGGTATGTTCGAGCGGCTCCACCCTCGTCCTGCAGGAAAGGCCGAACAACGCGGTCCTGTGCAATGATCGTGAAACGAGCCTTAACGATGGGGGATCATGCTGGAGCGGCACGAGGTGGAGGCGTTCCTCACCCTCGCCGAAGAGCTGCACTTCGGCCGTACCGCCGAGCGGCTGCGCGTGTCCACCGCCCGGATCAGCCAGACGATCGCCAGACTGGAACGCCGCGCCGGGGTGCCGCTGTTCAACCGCACCAGCCGCCGCGTGGAGCTGACCCCGGTAGGACAGCAGCTGTACGAGGACCTGCGTCCGGCCTGGGACCAGATCGGCAGCGCGTTCGAACGGACCATCGCGATCGGCCGCGGCCTGACCGGCACACTGCGGGTCGCTTTCGTCGGCGCCGCCGGCGGGCAACTGCTGGCCGGAGCCACCGAACTGTTCCGGCAGCGCCAGCCCACCTGCGAGGTTCGGCTCCGCGAGGCACAGATGACCGACCTCATGCCGTGGCTGCGCGACGGCGAAACCGATCTGGCCCTGGGCACCTTCCCCGTCGACGAACCCGGCATCGCCACCGGTCCCGTCCTGGTATCGGAAGCACGAATGCTCGCCGTCCCGGTAGGACACCCCTTCGCGTCCCGCCCAACGGTCAGCATGGAAGACCTGGCCCGGGTCACCCTGCTCCAGCTTCCCGACACACTGCCCGACTCGCTCCGAGACGACCGCACCCCGCACACCACACCGTCCGGACGCCCGATCGACCTCGGCCCGACGGGCGCCACCTTCAACGAGATACTCACCCTCATCGGCGCCGGCCGCGGCGTCTTCCCGGTCGGAGCCCAGGCCAGGCGCTACTACGCACGCCCCGACGTGGCCTACATACCCTTCAGCGACGCCCCACCGCTGCAATGGGGCCTGCTATGGCGAGCCGACAACACCACCGCACGCGTCCGCGCCTTCACCCAAGCCGCCCACGACCTCATCAACGACCGACCCTGATCGCATTTCTTGAGGTCTCACGGATCTACCTGCCCACCTGGACCAGCCACTCTGCGACGAGCACGTAGGCGGTAGCTGACTTAGGGGGACGGGCTCGATCCGTCCGCCGACTTGAACTCCGATGGACACCTGCACGCGCCGCTGGTCGGCCGTGTTCGCTCGTTGTTCGCTCGGCGGTTTCGAAACGGAACGGCACGGGGCGGGAGGTAGCGGCATGGAGATGGTGCTGGATACGGACAGAGCGGTGCAGTGCAACCCTGAGAGCGCCGCTCTGATACGAGAGCCCCGGACTTTTAATCCGTAGGTTGTGGGTTCGAGTCCCACGCGACCCACCACCCCTAACCAGGGCAAACGCCTGCGCTTGGACGTATCAGGGATCATGTCTGAGCCCGCCTGAGGCCGTCCTGAGGCCGGAAGCAGGGACGGCGGACCCCGTTCACCCGCTCCCCCGGTCATCGCCACCAGCCCGATCCTCGGGACAGCACCGGACGCGCATCCGCCCTCATCCGGGCGGACGCGGTGGCGATGTTCGATTAGTCCTTCGATGGAGACGACTCAGGACGCGGAGCAGAAGCTCTCGATCACGCGGCCAACGCCGTGGTCGTCCGCCCGCCTTCGTTCACGGCGGCGGGCCGTCGCTTGAGGTTCGATGGTCGCCGGCGCCGCTTGGTGCCCGCAGTGCGGCGATGGTGGTGCGGTCCAGCGCGATGACGCGGACGCTGTGCGCGGTCTTGGGCGGACACGCCTCCAGACGGCCGTTCCGCCGCTGCAGCTGCTGGCAGATCACCGCGGTGCCGTGTTCCAGGTCCACGTCCACCCAGCGCAGCCCGGCCGCCTCGACGCGCCGCAGCCCGCGCAGCGCGATCAAGTGGTAGGCAGCGTAGAGACGGCGACCGCCGATGGTGTGCAGGAACGCGGAGGTCTGCCCGGCCGTCCACACCACCGCCCGCGGCCGCCGCGCCGCCGGCAACACCAGCAGCGCCGCCGGGCTCTCGGTCACGAGGCCGTCCCGCAGCGCGGTGTTGAGCGCACTGCGCAGCGTCCCGCGGATCCGGTTCAGCGTCGCCTGCCCGATCGGACGTCCTTCCGCCTGGTGGTCGTGGACGATACGGGCGACCCACAAGACCGAGGCGATCCGCAGGTGGCTTCTGGCGCACCCGCGTTTCCATCTGCACTTCACCCCGACAGGCTCTTCTTAGCTCAACCTGGTCGAGCGGTGGTTCGCGGAGTTGACCAGCAAACGGATACGGCGTGGTGTCCACCGCAGCGTCCAGGCCGAACACTAGGGCCGCGCTGAGGCCGTCCTGGGGCCCGGGCATTCCTGACCCGCCCACGCCGGTCCCTTCGCTGCCCGAGACCACCGGGCTGAAACCACCCGATCAGCGACCTGGCCCCTCACGTCGAGACACAACTGTTTGCGTCGAGTTCGCTACGGTGTGGCGGTGCGCACCCTACTCAATGTCATCTGGCTGGTGCTGGCCGGAATCTGGATGGCCGCCTCTTACGTCATCGCGGGCATCATCTGCTGCGTCCTGATCATCACGATCCCCTTCGGCATCGCGTCGTTCCGGATCGCCAACTACGCGCTCTGGCCGTTCGGCAGAACGCTGGTCCGGCGCACAGACGCGGGCGTAGCGTCGAGCATCGGCAACATCATCTGGGTGATCTTCGCGGGATGGTGGCTGGCGCTGGGGCACGTCTTCACCGGCATCGCGTTGTGCATCACGATCATCGGCATCCCGCTGGGCATCGCGAACTTCAAGCTGATCCCCGTCTCGCTGACACCGCTGGGCCGTGAGGTCGTGGCAACGAATGACCCGCGAAGCTTCGCCTGATCCGTAGGTTGTGGGTTCGCAATCGATTGGCTGGATCTCCTGGCGTCGCCCCGGTGCTCGAAGCGCAGGTTCGGGTCTGAGCAGGCATGAATCACTTCGGCACAATTCCCGTGTTGAGGTAGCGCTTGGGGCTGGTGCCGACGGTGCGGCGGAAAGCCGCGAGGAAGGCACTCGGGGTCGCGTATCCGACCAGGTGCGCGGCGTGGGACACCAGGTGCCCCTCGGCGAGGATCGGCAGCGCGGCACGCAGGCGCACGTGGGTGCGCCACCGGTCGAAACTCATGCCCGTGTCCTGCATGAACAGCCGCGTCAGCGTGCGCCGGCTGACCCCGACGGCGCGGGCGTGCGCATCGAGGCTGCGCCTGTCCGCGGGATCGGCGAGCAGCGCGTCCGCCACGGCCCGCACGCGTTCGTCCGAGGGAACCGGCACGTCGATGGGGGTCGCGGGCAGCGGGCGCAGCAGGTCCAGGACGACGGCCTCGGCCCGCAGCCGCGCGCCCTCGGCGAGGTCCGGCCGGCCGAGGTGGACGATGAGATGGGCCAGCAGGCCGTCGACGCCCACCGGTGTGGGCTCCGGCCAGCTCAGGTGGCATCGAGCGGGATCGAAATAGAGGCCGTGCAGCACCGCGTCTACGGACCGCTGGAAGCCGGCGTCGCCTATCTCCCCTACGGCGCCGGGCTGCTCGTGGCGATGTGGCTTGCTTCCCGGGCAGTGCCGTGTCTCGGGGTGCGCCCGACCCTGGTGCTCTCCTTTCTGATCAGTGCGGCAGGCTTGCGTGTCGCACTGGTGCGGTGGACGACTCCGGCGGGCAGCCATAGGGCCCGGGTGGGCGGGAGCACCCAGTGGGCGTCCCCGACGGCGACACCGACGACGCCGCGCCGCGTCCAGGCGAGTTGATGGTGAGTGTGGCTGTGCGGGGCGATCCATTCGCCGGAGGCCAGAGGGAAGTGCCCGACCACGATCGCGCCTATCCCGGGTGGGACGGTGCCGTCTCCTGCGTCGAGCATGCGCTTCAGGCTATGTCCTCAATGCGACATGGTGCGGCCTCGTCGCGGATAGTGGCCACGGCCGCCGCTGCGTAGCGTCCGTCGCATGCCCGTAGATCAACTTTCCGGAAGTGTCGGTCCGCCGCCGTCCGGCGCTGGTGGTGCTGTGCTTCGTCCAGTACATGCTCGTCCTGGACGACACGGTCGTGAGCGTCGCGCTCCCCAGCATCAAGGAGGACCTGGGGTTCGGAACCACTGGTTTGGCATGGGTCGCCTGCTCCTGCTGTCAAGGATCGCGCCGGGCGACGGCTATGCCGTCGGCGTGCTGCCGGGCATGCTCGTCACGAGCGCCGGTTGCGGGCTGAGCCTGCCCGCTCTGACGGTCGCCGCCGTCGCCGGGACCACGGAAGACAACGCCGGGCTCGGCTCGGCCGTCTTCAGCTCCGTCCAGCAGCTCGGTGGCGCGGTGGGACTGGCGGCGCTCGTCACCTTGGCCGTCCGCCATGACGGCACATCGTCCGATCCGGCGATCGAAGGCTTCTCGGCGGCGCTCACCGTCGGAGCGGCCTTCCTGATCGCGGGAGCCGCGCTTCTCGCCGTCATGCTCAAGGGCCAGCGGCCGGCAATGCCGACCGCTGACCAGGCGACTGCGACGAAGCATCACTAGCCACACGAACGTCCGCAATTCTCGGTCAGCAGAAAAGGATGGGCTGCCCACGGCCGTGGCCGCCGTGAACAGGGGCACGATGGTCGCGTGGACGCGTTTGTACAGATCTTTCAGTGCGTCATTTCTCTGCGCCCGGGGTGGGTGGGATGTGGGCTTTGATCTGGGCGCGGGCGTGTTCGCATCCGGGGAAAGGGTGCGGGCAGGTTAGGGCGTGCTCGATGAGGTCTTTGGCGGCCTGCGCCCGGTCGATGCGTCGCTGCAGTTCCGCGACGTGGCGCTGCAGTGCCTCGCGGTGGTCCATCGGGTTCGGGGTGGACAGCAGCGTGCGCAGTTCCCGCAGCGTGAAGCCGGCCTCCTTGCCCATGAGGATCAACGCGACGCGTTCCAGGTCGGACGGCTCGTACGTGCGCCGACCGCCCGTGCGTCGCGCGGGTTCCAGCAGGCCCATGCTCTCCCAGTGCCGCAGTACGTGCGCGGCGAGCCCGAACCGTTCCGCGAGCTCACCGATGGCCAGCCCATCGCTTGACTTCATGTGCACATTAACCTGCACGCTGACCGCATGATCAAGCCATCGATCGCCGTCACCCGCGTGGTCAATTCCTGCGTGCTGCTGGAGCTGGACGGCCATGCCGTCCTCACCGACCCGTGGTTCACCGAACGGTGGTGGCTGCGCCGCGGGGAGCCGCTGGGCCTGCGGATCGGGGACCTGCCGCCGCTCGCCGCCATCGTCGTCACGAATCTGGCCACCAACCATTGGGACCTGCGCGGACTACGGGACCTGGCGGCCAGGGAGACCACGCCGCTGTACGTGCCGACGTCCGGTATGGCCCGCCGCGCCAGGAAGCTGGGGTTCCTGCGCGCCGAGCGCCTGGAGGCGGGACGCTCCGTCGACATCGCCCCCGGGGTGTCCATGGAGGTGGTGCCTTCGGGACGGACCCTGGTGTGGCCGAACAACGCGTACGTGTTCGGCGCGGCGGGCGGCCGGGTGTTCTTCGGGGGCGAGATCGCCGACGTCGCGCCGCTGGAGCGGTACCGGGCGGAGCGGCCGCCGGTGGACCTGGCCCTGCTGCCGGTCAACGGGCTGCGCCCGCCGCTCGGCCCGCGCCTGGTGATGGGCCCGGACGAGGCGGTCACCGGGGCGTCCGTGCTCGGGGCGCGGGTGCTGGTGCCGGTGCACGAGGCCCACGGGCACGACCCGCTCTCGTGGATGTTCCGCACCGGCGGCACCGCCCGCGACGCGGGCGCGATCGCGGCGCGGACGTCCGGCCCGGACCTGGCCGTGACCGACCTGCCGACCGGCGAGCGGTGGGAGATGCCGCGCTGAGTCCGTGCCCGGCCCCGCCGCGTCGCGCGGCGGGGCCGGGGCGGCGGGTTGCTAGGGGAGGGCCGGGACGGCGGGGGGCTCGTTCGTCCATGCGGCGTCGAGGTAGTGGACGGTGCTCTTCGCTCCGTTCTTGCGCTTCGCGTCGGCGGTGACCTGCTCGGCGAGGACCCGGGACGTCTCCGGGTCGATGATCAGCCGGATCCGGGTGCCGCCGGACTGCGGGGTGGTCTGCGTGAACCGCACCGCGACGCCCTTGCGGCCGAGCCCGTCGGTGGCCTTGCCCGCGGAGGCGACGCCGGGCAGGTCGGCCAGGACGCGGAACGCGGCCGCCCGCACCCCGGGCTCGACCGGCTGCCGGGTGAGCAGGCCGACGAACGCCTCCAGCAGGTAGCCCTCGCGGGTGATCGGTGCCGAGCCCGTCTCGGCGTCCGGCGCGGTCCGCGGGACGTTGCGTTCCGCGAGCGCCTTCAGCTTCCCGGGGTCGGACGGGAGGTTCCGCAGTTCCGCCGGGGACGGGTCCGGGCCCAGGACGGTCGGGCCCGAGGGCCGCGGCCCCTTCGCCCTGCTCAGCCCGGTGGCGGGCGAACCGTCCGTCGGCCGGTCCGTCCGGAACGCGACCCAGCGCCGGCCGTCGGCGGTCGTCCAGGACGCTTCGACGTGCGTGCCGTTCGCGAGGCCGACGGTGGCGACCTTCCAGTACTTCCCGCTCGCGGGGGCCCCTTCGGCCTTCTCCGCGGCGGCGAGCATGATCGTCTGCGCGGACGGGGCCCGCACGGCGGGCGCCGGGCCGCCGTCCGCGGGGAGGGCCGCGGTCGCCATGCCGATCGCCGCGGCGGCCCCGGCGGCGAGGCTCAGCCCCCACACCGGACGGACGCGGCGTGCCCGCGGCCGGCGCGTCCGGTGCGTCCGGTCGCTGCGCATGTGGTCCTCCAGGCGGGCCCGCGCCTCGGCTCCGGCGCGCGGGCCGGGGCCGGGCAGGGCGGTGTAGCGGTCGTGGAGCAGCTTCATCTCATCCATGGGTCGTCGCCTCCTGTGCTTGGGCGCCCAATGCCTTGCGGAGTTTGCGCCGCGCGCGGTTGACGCGGGATCCGACGGTGCCGACCGCGATGCCCAGCGCCGCCGCGGTCTCGAGGTAGCTGAGCTGCGCGCACGCGACCAGCAGCAGCGCGTCGCGGTCGCCGCGCGACAGGCCGGACAGCCCGCGCGCGAGATCGGGGCCGAGCTGCTGCGCGCTCACCCGGTCGGCGATCCGGTCGGCGTGGTCGCCGGAGCCGTCCGTCCCGGCGGCCCGGCTCAGCGCCCGGTAGTGCCGCGTCTCGCCGCGGCGGTGCCGGGAGATCAGGTTGGTCGCGATGCCGTAGAGCCACGGGCGCGCGTCGGGCCGCGCCGTGTCGTAGCGGTCCCGCCTGTCGAACGCGGCGAGGAACGTCTCCGCCGCCAGGTCGTCAGCGGCCGCGTGGCCCAGCCGCACGGCCGCGTACCGGTGGATGGCCGGGAAGTAGCGGTCGAAGATCTGCCCGAAGCACTCCGGCTCGTCGCGCGATCTGGCGATGATCGATGCGTCGGTCGCACCGCCGCTGTCGGGGGCCTCCTGCGGGCCGGGGTGGGTCACTGTCATGCATCCGGCGCCTTTCTCGGAAAGGGAATCAGCGCTGATTGCCCGATCCCGAGGTTCTTCTTCTCGCCGGAGTCGCGCGGGCCGCCGGGGGGCCGGTCAGAAGCGGAACGCCTGGACGAACCGGTCGAGGAGCTCGGGCTCGCCCTCGACCCGGACGCCGCCGTCCGCGAGTGCCTGCCGCGGGGTCATGGCGCCGGTCAGCAGGGCGTGGACGGCCTGGTCGCGCTGCCGTTCGATGACGAGATCGGGGTCCGGGTGCGGGCCGATGCCGACCGTGAGGGCTCCGGCGGTGATCTGGATGCGGAGGGTGAAGTCGCCCATGCGCACCTCGTAGCCGACCGTGGCGTCCCCGGCCGCTTCCGGACGGTAGGTGGTGCGGAAGGCCATCGCCACCGATTCGGCGGTGACGGTCTCGCCGGGCCGGGGCTCGGTCATCGTGCGGGCGCCCCAGCGGCCGAGCGCGATCAGCGCCGGCTCCAGGTCGCGTCCGTAGCCGGTGAGCTCGTAGACGACCGCGCGCTCGGGGTGGGGCAGTGCGCGGCGGACGACCAGGCCCGCCTCTTCGAGCTGCTTGAGCCGGGTCGAAAGGATGTTGGTCGGGATGGTCGCCAGCCCCTTGCGCAGGTCGGTGTAGCGCTTGGGCCCCGACAGCAGGTCGCGGACGATCAGCAGCGTCCAGCGTTCGCCGATCATCTCCAACGCGCGGGCCAGGCCGCAGAACTGTCCGTACTCACGAGCCGCCATGCTGCACATCCTACATTGAGCTTCGATTGACAAAGTGTGCTTGCAAAAGACAAGCTTGCTTCCGTTCGCCGCCGGCGTGCTCGAACCGGTCCACCCGCCCGCCTCTCCGCGCGAGAACCACCGATCAAGGAGCTTTCATGACCCACACGATGCGCCCTCAGGCCGCCACCGTCCGCTCCGTGCGCGCCGCCCGTCCGGCGACTCGTCCGCTGCTGGGCTCCGCGATGCTCGCGGGCCCGCTGTTCCTCGCGGCGGGCGTGGCCCAGGGGCTGCTCCGGGACGGCTACGACTTCACCCGCAACGCCATCAGCCAGCTCAGCCTCGGTGACCTGGGCTGGATCCAGAAGACCAGTTTCGTGCTCACCGGCGTGCTGATCATCGCGGGCGCGGCCGGGATCCGGCGGGTGCTGGACGGCGGACCCGGCGGCACCTGGGCCCCGCGGCTCATCGCCGTGTTCGGCGCCTCGTTCCTGGTCAGCGCGGTGTTCAGCGCCGACCCCGGGGCCGGCTTCCCCGCCGGCACCCCCGACGACGGCACCGCCGCGCTCAGCACCAGCGGCACCGTCCACATGCTCGGCGGCATGGTCGGCTACCTGGCGCTGTGCGCGGCGTTCCTCGTGCTGGCCCGGCGCTTCGCGGCCCAGGGCCGGCGCGGCTGGGCCGCGGCCTCCCGGATCGTCCCGGCGGCGGTCCTGGCCGGTTTCGCCGGGTCCGCCGGCAGCGTGCTGGCCTTCACCGCGGGGGCGGCGCTCGGCCTGCTGTGGCTCACCGCGACGACCGCGCGGCTCGCCACCGCGCCGCCGGCCGAACGGTGACGTGAAGACGTCCAGGAAAGGAGACACATCGTGATTTTTGTTGCGGGTGCCACCGGCAACGTGGGCTCGGAGGTCGTGCGCGCGTTGACCGCTGAGGGCGCGCCCGTCCGGGCGCTGGTCCGCGAACCGGGGAAGGCCCGGCTCCCGGCGGGGGCCGAGGCGGTGTCCGGGGACCTCGACCGGCCCGACACCCTGACGGACGCGTTGCGGGACGTGCGGGCCGCGTTCCTGCTGCCCGGTCACGCCGACATGCCCGGCCTGCTGGCCGAGGTCCGGCGCGCCGGCGTGGAGCACGTCGTGCTGCTGTCGGGCGGTTCGGCCGGGAGCGGCGACATGACCAACGCGGTCACGCGCTACATGGCGCTGTCCGAGGCGGCCGTCCGGGAGTCGGGAGTGCCGTGGACGTTCCTGCGGCCGAGCGGCTTCATGTCCAACGCGCTGCGGTGGCTGCCGCAGATCCGGGCGGGGAACCGGATCCGGGTCCCGTTCCCGGACGTGGCGGTGGCGTGCGTCGACCCGTTCGACCTGGGCGCGGTCGCGGCGCGGGCGCTGCTCGGCGACGGGTACCGGGGCGAGATCCTCTGGCCGACCGGACCGGAGGCGCTGCGGCCCGCCGAGCAGGTCGCCGTCCTGGCCGGAGTGCTCGGGCGGGACCTGCGCGCGGTCGGACTGTCGAACGAGGAGGCCCGCGCCGAGATGACCGCCGCGATGCCGGCGGAGTACGTCGACGCGTTCTTCGACTTCTACGTCGGCGGCTCGCTCGACGAGTCGGTCGTCCGCCCGACCGTCCTGGAGGTCACCGGCCGTGCGCCCCGGACCTTCGGGGAGTGGGCGAAGGCGCACGCCGACGGCTTCCGCCGGTGAGCGCGGCGATCGGTTCCGCGCCCCGGCGGCCGCGGCGCCTGCTCGTCGCGTCCGTCGCCGCCGCGGCGGCTCTCGCTCTCTCGGCGGGCTGCGGCGGCGCCGACGAGCCGCCGGCGGCGGCGAGCACGTCCGCGCGAGCGGTGTCGGGGCTGCTGCCGCCGGTGCGCGCCTACGTCGACGCCGTCGCGGACGAGGATCTCGACGCGCTCGCCGGAGCGTTCGCCGAGGACGCCGTCCTGATCGACGTCGGCCGCCGCTTCGACGGCCGCGACGCCATCCGCGCCTGGGCGGACGCCGAGGTCATCGGCGGGACCCTCACGGTGAGCGAGATCGTCGAGGACCGGCCCGGCCATCAGCGCCTGCTGGTGCGTTTCGCCCCCGGAGGCACCGGCGGTTTCGCGGCCCACTACGCCTTCACCGTTTCCGGTTCGGCCATCACCAGGGCCGAACTCACCTACGCCGACTAAGCCAACGCGAGGAAATGAGTCATGAGCACCCCCCAGAAAGTCACCTTCCCCAGCGCAGGTGTGTCCTTGACCGGACGTCTGTTCCTGCCCGACGGCGGCGCCCCGGCGCCCGGCATCGTGGTCGCCGGGACCTGGACCAGCGTCAAGGAGTTGATGGCCGACCGGTACGCCGAACGCCTCGCCGACCGCGGCTACGCGGCACTGTCGTTCGACTTCACCGGCTTCGGTGAGTCGGGCGGCGAGCCCCGCGACGTCGAATCGCCGGAACTGAAGGTCCGCGACATCCGCAGCGCCGTGACGTTCCTGGCCGAGCACCCGTCCGTGGACGGCGCGCGGCTCGGCGCGCTCGGAGTGTGCGCGGCGGCGATGTACATGAGCGCCAACGCCGCCGACGATCCCCGCGTCCGGTCCCTGGCGCTGGTGGCGCCCTGGCTGCACGACGCGAAGCTCTGCGCCGAGAACTACGGCGGCGACGCGGGCGTCGCCGCCAAGATCGATGCCGCGGAGAAGGCGCGCGCCCGGTACCGGGAGACGGGCGAGGTCGAGTACGTGCCGATGGTCAGCGGAACCGACCCGCGCGCGGCCCTGCCGATGGAGGTCGACTTCTATCTCAACCCGGACCGCGGGGGCATCCCCGCCTGGCCCAACCGGTTCGCCGTCATGGCCTGGAAGGACTGGCTGACCTTCGACTCCATCGCCCTGGCCCCCCGGATCACCGCTCCCACCGTCCTCGTGCACAGCGAGGACGCCGCGATCCCCGACGGCGCGCGCCGCTTCCACGCCGGACTCGCCGGCCCCAAGGACCTGGTGTGGACGGACGGCGTCCAGTTCGACTTCTACGACCAGGAGCCGCAGGTCACCTTCGCCGCCGACTCCGCCGCCGCCCACTTCGCCGCCACCCTGTGACCGTCCAGGGCACGTCTGGAAAGGACCCCATGTCCACCTCGGAGATCATCGAAACGTGCACGCGCATGGCGTGGCACGCCGACCAGCGCGAATGGGACCGGCTCAGCGCCGTCTTCGCCGACGAGGTCACGCTCGACTACACCAGTCTGAACGGCGGTGAGCCCGCCGTGCTGACCCCGCGGCAGATCATCGAGGCGTGGTCGGCCACGCTCGGCGGCTTCGACGCCACCCAGCATCTGGTCACCAACCACCTCGTCGACATCGACGGCGACCGCGCGGTCTGCACCGCCGCGTTCCAGGCGACCCACCGCCTGGCCGACCCGCACGGCGCCCCGCTGTGGACGCTCGGCGGCACCTACCGCTTCGACCTCGCTCGCACTGCCGGGGGATGGCGGATCACCGGCGTCGTCATGACCGCCACCTGGGCGGACGGCAACCGGAACCTCCCCGCGCTCGCCGCCGCCCGCACCTGAGCCGCGCCGGGACCCGCCGCGCGCCGCCGCGCGCCGCCGAGCCGGGGTCCGGCCGCGTTGCCGGCATGGCGGGGCGGCGGGGCCCCGGCTTCGCCGGCCCTCACCGGCGCCGGTTTTGGGCGGCTGCTACCGTGACGACTTACTACAAGTGTAGATGTCGCCGGTGCCCGGTGTCGGTTCCCCTTCGCCGGCAGGCGCGTCCTGCGAGCGAAGTTCGGGTGGGTTGGGGCCATGGCCACGGTGAGCGCGTGATCGGCACGCTCGGCGGGAGGCGGCGGGACGATGCGGCGAGGCGGCCGCGGCGGAGCCGCCCGCCGCTGATCACGGACATGCGCGGGGACGCGCGGGCCGCGGGCGGGCCCGGCGCGAAGGTGTTGCGGTTCGCGGCCGGTGACGTGGTGATGGTGTCCGGGCTGCCGGGCAGCGGCAAGAGCACGCTGATCCGGCGGACGGTGGCGGCCGTGGACGGGGACGGCGAGCCGGTGCGGTGCGTCGACTCGCAGGATGTCCGGCAGGCGTGGGAACGGCGGCTGCCCGCCTGGGTGCCGTACGAGGTGTACCGGCCGGGGGCCCGGATCGTCCATTACGTCCGGCTGGAGCGGGCGCTGCGGCGCGGCGGCAGCGTGGTGGTGCACGACTGCGGCAGCCGCGGCTGGGTGCGCCGTTGGGCGGCCTGGAGGAGGCGCGACCGCGGGAGTGCGGTGCATCTCGTGCTGCTCGACGTGCCGCCGTCGGTGGCGGTGGAAGGGCAGAGGTCGCGGAGCAGGACCGTCCCGGGCCGCGTTTTCTCCCGCCATCGCCGCGGCATCGGGCGGCTGATTGGCCGTGTGGCCGAGGGACGGCCGCCCGGCGGCTGCGCCGCGGTGGTCCTGCTGGACCGGCGCGCGGCCGACGAGCTGCACGAGATCGGGTTCGGATGAGCCGCCTTCGCGGAGCGCCGCGCCCGGGCCGTTGAACATCCGCCCGCGGTTCACGACCCCCGCTCCCCCGGGGGAGGGAGGCCGTTCCCCACGGCGGGGGATCACCCGGGCCCGCGGCTTCGCGATCGTTGGACGGGACGAACCCCCGGCTTAGGAGAACGCGATGACCGCGACGCGACCGATCCCCGCGACCGCGACCGACACCGCGCCGAAGTCCCGCCGACACGCTCCCCCCTGGGCGGTCCGGTGCGCGTGGATCACCGTCCTGTGCACGGTGCCTTCGGGCCTGTGGCGGATGGCGCTCGGCGTCGGAGCGGACGTCGGCTTCACCGGCGAACTCGGCGAGATGTACACGGGTGTGGACATCATGGTGTACGTCCTTGCCTTGACCGTGGTGTCGCAGGCCGCGGCCATGCTCACCCTGGGACTGGTCCGGCCGTGGGGCGAACGTGTGCCGCGGTGGGTCCCGTCCCTGGGCGGCCGGCGGATCCCGCCCTTGGCGGGCATCGTCCCGGGCGTCCTCGGCGGCGTCGCGGTGACCGGCCTCTGCCTCGCCCTCGCCCTGGCCCCGGACGGCCCACTGGCCAACCCCGAGTTCCCGCAGGGGACCGCGGGCCTGGTCATGAACGTCTGCTACGCCCCGCTGCTGCTGTGGGGACCGCTGGTTCTGGTCCTCACGGCGCACTACGCCCGCCGCCGGTCGGCCGCCTCGGCCCCGGCGTGACGCGCGCACCGGCCGCCGTGGACGGGGATCAACCGCTCGCCGCGGTGGTCAGGGTGATCGCTCCGCTGTCGGTCCGGGCGGTGATCGAGCGCGGGGCGGCGGCGTCCTCGGGGACGTCGGCGCGGACGTCGCCGCTGCCGGTGGTGGCGGTGACCTTGTAGGAGTTGCGCGGGACCGCGACCCTCACCTCGCCGTTCTCGGTCGTCACCGCCACCCGGCGCGGCGCGGTCGCGAAGGAGAGGGCGACCTCTCCGTTCTGCGACGCGGCGGAAACCTGCTCCGACCGGGTGGAGGAGGAGCGCACCTCGCCGTTCTCGGTGCGCAGGTCGAGGGGCCCGGCGGCGCCGGTGACCGCGATCGCGCCGCTGGTGGTGCGGATGCCGAGCGCGGCGGTGAGGCCGGTGGCCGAGACCCGCCCGTTGTCGCCCTCGACCCTCAGGGCGAGGCCCCGCGGGACGAGGACCTCGTAGCGCACCGCGCAGCCGCCGATGAGCGCGCCGCAGTCGGTGGCCAGGGTGAGCCGGTCGCCGCTGAGCTCCCAGGACGCGGCCGGTTCGCCGCCGACGAGCGCCCACCGGTCGAACCGGCGCGTGATCTGGACGCGGTCCACGTCGGCGGGCCGGACGTCCAGGTCGCCCTCGTCCTTGACGATCGTGAGGCGGTCGCCGACCGGGCCGAACGAGCGCCGCTCCGGCCGGGCGTCGTCGGCCGAGGCGCCGCAGCCGGCGAGGGCCGCGAGCAGGAGCGGAGCTCCCGCGAGCGGTGACAGGACGCGGCGGAATGAGGTGGTCAACGGACCTCCAGGCTCGATACCGAAAGTATTGAATACTTTGAGTATGCTACGGTCCGGGCATGACCGACAACCCAGGACCCGCCCGGCGGGTCCCACGCGAGGAGGTCCGGCGGCGGCTGCTGGCCGAGGCGGTGCGGGTGTTCACCGAACGCGGCTACGACGACGCCCGGATCGAGGACATCGCCCACGCCGCCGGCTTCACCAAGGGCGCCGTCTACTCCAACTTCGGCGGCAAGCGGGAACTGTTCGGCGCCGTCCTCGGCCAGGGCGCCGCGGACGAGCTGACCACGGTGACCGCCGAGATCGGCGGCGGCGGCGGGACGGACGCGTTGATCGAGCGGGTCGCCGCGCTGATCACCGCCCGGATCGTCACCGACACCGGGCACGGCCAACTCGGCCTGGAGTTCGCCGCCCGCGCCGCCCGGGACGAGGAGACCCGGGCCGTACTCGCCCCGATGCGCCGCGCGCAGCGCGACAACGCCGCCCGCGCCGTCGCCGAGGTGTCCGACCGCACCGGCGCCGGCCCGGCCGTTCCTGCAGAGCTGGCGGGGCTGATCCTGCACTGCCTCACCAACGGCCTGGTCAACGAGCACCTCGCCGACCCCGAGGGCGTCACCGCCGACGTCATCGAGCGGGCGTTCATCGCCGTGCTGACCGCGCTGCTCCCCCCACCCGCCTGAGAGGACCCCCGTGTCGAAACTGCTCTACCGGCTCGGGCGGAACGCGTTCCGCCACCACCTGCGCTTCCTGGCCGCCTGGCTGGTGCTGCTGTCGCTGGCCGGTGGATACAGGCGGGGCCGGTCGGGCGCGGTGGCGGGTCAGGTGCGGTCGCGGGCGGCTTCGAGGCGGTGCAAGGTCAGCCGGAGCCAGGCGATGTAGGACGCCGTGGAGGCGTAGCCGTGCTCGTGGGCGAGCGTGTGGACCTCCCACGCCCAGCGGGCGTCCAGCTCGGGGATCTGCGGTTCGATGTCCCGGCGGTGCTCCAGGACGGCCGACTGCCCGTCGTGCTCCAGCCGGTACTCCAGCTCGGTGCGCACGACCGCGATGGCGATCTCCGGATCGAGCTGGCCGCCGAACACGAAACGCAACTTGAAGTCGGGATCCATGGGGCGGGGCGACGGCTCGTAGGGGGAGCGGGCCCACTCCAGCAGCGCCCGGCGGCCCGCCCCGGTGAGCAAGTACACCTTGGCGTCCGGCCGCCCGGAACGCGGATCGACCTCGAACTCGACCCAGCCGCGCTCCACCAGCGCACCGAGCCGGCGGTAGATCTGCGGGAGCTGCACGCCGTAGCCGAGGTACCGGCCCCGGCCCTCCATCCAGCGGCGCAGGTCATACCCGGACAGCCGGCGCAGCGCCAGCATCCCCAAGATCACGTAGTCGAGCTGCATACCCCTTATTCCTATGTTCTTTGGAACTTAGCAGTGACAATGGCGTCAGCCCCGGCCGGTGTCAAGGTCCCAGGCGCAGCGGAATCCGGTGTTGCCGCCCGAGGCGTCCCGGTCGTTGGCCGTGCGCGCCGCGACGCGGTAGCGGTTGCAGTACGAGTCGTGGCACAGGTACGAGCCGCCGCGCATCGCCTTGATCTCCGCGGCGCCGTCCGTCCACGCGTCGGCGCACCATTCCCACACATTGCCGGACACGTTGTAGAGGCCGAACCCGTTGGGCCGGAACGCGTCCACGGGGGCGGTCCCCCGGTACCCGTCGGCGGCGGTGTTCCTGGTCGGGAACCGGCCCCGCCAGATGTTGCACCGGTACTCGCCGCCCGGGTCCAGCTCGTCGCCCCACGGGTAGCGGCGCCCCTCCAGCCCTCCTCGGGCGGCGTACTCCCACTCGGCTTCACTGGGCAGCCGCGCCCCCGCCCACCGGCAGAACGCTCGGGCGTCGTTCCAGGACACGTGGACGACCGGGTGGTCGGCCCGTCCGTCCAGCGAACTGCCCGGCCCTTCCGGACGCCGCCAGCTCGCCCCGGACACCCCGCACCACCAGGGCGTCCGCTCCGGCCGGGGGGAAGCCCGGCGGAGTTCGGCGGGCAGGAACCCGGCGAACACGTAGGACCAGCCGATCCGCTCGGCGTCGCTGACATGACCGGTGGCCTCGACGAACGCGGCGAAGCGCCGGTTGGTGACCGCATAGGCGTCGATCCGGAACGGCTCGACGCGCACCCGGCGCACCGGCCCCTCCCCGTCCTCGGGGAACCCTTCGCGGTCATCGGTCCCCATCAGGAACTCCCCGCCGGGCAGGACGACCGCCGCGTCCGGGCCGGCCCCGCCGCCGGGCAGCCGCGGCGGCGGGGCCGGCGCGCCCGTCTCGGGACCCGGCGACCGCTTCGCGGTCGGCAGGCAGCAGGCACGCGTATCGGGACCACTCATCAGCCGCTCCTCCCAGGCTCAATATGTTCTAACGTACATAGATGCGATGAGAAGCGCGATAAAGGGTGCGGGACCGGGCGGCCGAGCGGGTGCTCTTCTCCCGCCCGCCATTGGCCGCGCGCAGGGCCGTGTCGTCGGCGGGGCGAGCCGGTGGGCGCCGGTTCCCCGGCCTTGCACAGGGCGGCGATGGAGTCTATGAATTGGGCCCGTTTCCACTGTCGGGGTGGGCGAGCGGTGAGGTGCCGGGGGTAGGCGATGGGTGACGTGCGGGTGGAGATCGACGGTTCGATCACCACGATCTGGATGGACCGGCCCGAGCGGCGCAATGCCGTCGACAGGGGCATGGCCGCGGAACTGCGGGCGGCGTTCGAGGGGTTCGAGGCCGATCCCGGGCAGCGGGTGGCGGTGCTGGCGGGCACCGGCGGCACGTTCTGCGCGGGCGCGGACCTGACGGCGGTCGACGACCCCGAGCGCGCCAACGAGCTCGATCCCGAGGGGGGCGGCACCGGCCCGATGGGGCCCACCCGGATGCGGTTGAGCAAGCCGCTCATCGCGGCGGTCGGCGGGCACGCGGTCGCGGGCGGGCTGGAGCTGGCGCTGCTGGCGGACCTGCGCGTCGTGGAGTCCGACGCGGTGATGGGCGTGTTCTGCCGCCGCTGGGGGGTGCCGCTCATCGACGGAGGCACGGTCCGCCTGCCGCAGGTCGTCGGGCTGGGCCGGGCCCTGGACATGATCCTCACCGGACGGCCCGTGCACGCCGATGAGGCGCTGGCCATGGGCCTGGCCAACCGCGTGGTCGAGCCGGGCCGGGCGGTCGAGGCGGCGCGGGAGCTGGCCGGGGAGATCGCGGCCTTCCCGTTCGCCTGCGTGCTGGCCGACCGGGCCTCGACCTACGCCGCCCTCGACCTGCCGCTGGCCGAGGCGCTGCGGGCCGAGGGCGCGGCGGGCGTCCCCGTCGTCGCCCGCGAGGGAGCGGCCGGCGCCGCCCGGTTCGCCGCCGGCGCCGGCCGGCACGGAGCCTTCACCCGGGAGGGGACCGCCCCGTGAGCGATGGGGCGGGCCGGCTCACCTCTCCGACGGGCCTCCGGGTTCGTCGTCGACTGCGGTCGCTGGCCTTGCTGGAGTCGCTGAACATCCCCCTGCAGGCCGGGGTCTGGTTCGGCGTCGTCGGCGTGCCGGTGACGGCGGCGAACACGGTGGGCTCCGCGCTGTTCGCGCTCCTGCTCGTGGTGGGAGCCGGGTACTGGGCGGCCAAGCTCGGGCAGATCTCGGCGCCCGGCGCGCCCCTGCCCTGGGCCGGGGGCTTCGCCGCCTTCCGGGGAGCCTGCGTCCTGCTTCTCGCCGCCGGACTGGTGTTCATCGCCCGGGAGGTCGTCGCCGATCCGGGAACGGCGGCATGGCCGGGACTGGGCTTCGGGCTGTTCGCGGTCCTGGAGTATGTGAACTACTTCCGCGTGCAGCTGATGTACGACACCGTCGAGGATCTGCGCTACCTGCGCTCACATGGCCTGCGCCGCGCGCACCTGGCCCGCGATCTCGCCGTCCACCGCAAGGCGGTTTATGCGCGAAAACAGGAAACCGTAAATTCAAGATGATCCGCCGAGTTGCGGTGTATCGGAAATCGCGTCTTCACGGAGTGCGTTTCCCTGGAGGGGAGGCGATTTCGGTGGCTTCTTCGGTGAGAGATCGCGGTGTCGGCGGCCTGCAGGGGGCCTCGGTCGCGCGGGCGGCACGCCGCTGACCTCGCCGAACCGTGAGCTTGATCGGCGAACCGGCGGGGGCGCCGATCTTGAAAGCGGAGCCGGACGCTTCCTTGCCTTCCGTCAAGTGTCTTTGTGTGGTTATGGTGGGGTAAGAGGACCAAGTCCTCGTTCGGCGGCCTTGCTCAGGAAGGGAAGCGGTCCCGCCGCAGCCTCGACAGTGATGGAACTCACCCGAAATTTTGATGGTCCCCTGGATTTTTTCGACTCGGCGCTGAACTCAGCCCCGTTTCCGGTGCTCGCCGTGGACGGGACGGGGGCCGTCACGCGGCTCAACAAGGTGGCTCGCTCCGTGCTCGGCGGGGTGCTGAAGGGCCGGGCGCCGGAGTGGCTGGCCGAGGCCCGCCACGTGTCGGCCGCCGGTCCCGTCCCCGCCCGCGCGGACCGCGCCCTGCCGGAGCCGGTCGCGCACGGTCCGATCGGCGACCGGTTCTTCGCGGCCCATGCGGTGCCGGACGCAAGCCCCGCCGACGCGTCCCGGGGCCATTCGGCCGGGACGGTCTGGTGGCTGTCCGACATCACCGAGAGCCGTCGGCTGGCGCGGGAGCTGGCCGCCGAACGCGAGCGGACGTCGTTCCTGGCGGACGCGTCCAGCCAGTTGCTCGCGTCGCTGAACCTGGAGCGGTGCATGGAGGTGACCGCGCGGCTGGCCGCGCGGCGCCTCGCCGACGCGGCCTTGGTGATCGCTCCGGGGTCCGGGCGCTCCCATCCCGTCGCGTACTGCGGCCCGGACGGCGAGGTGGAGCATCAGATGCTTCGCGTGGACCCGGCGGAGGTCCCCGGGCTCGCGGAGGCGATGCGGGGGTTCCCGCCGGTGCCGTCGCGCTGGATCGACCCCGCCGCCGCGCCCGCCTGGGTCGCCCGCGAGGACCTGGGCGAGCTCACCGCCGTCGTGGTGACCGCGCTGCCCGGGCACGGGTTCCCGGCCGGGGCGCTGGTGCTGCTCCGGCGGGGCGGGCGGCGCGCGTTCTCCGAAGGCGAGGAGCTGGTGACGCGGCAGTTCGCGGCGCGCGCCGGGGCGGCCATGTCGGCCGCCCGCGTGTACGCCGAGCAGGCGTCCATCACCGACACGTTGATGCGCGAGCTGCTGCCGCCGCGGCCGGCCGAACTGCCCGACGCGGAACTGGCGGCGCGGTACCGGCCCTCGGGCGACGGCGAGCGGGTCGGGGGCGACTTCTACGACCTGTATCCGGCGGCCGACGACCCCGCGGCGGCGCCGGAGTCGCTGGTGGTGCTGGGGGACGTGTGCGGCAAGGGGCTGGAGGCCGCGGTCCTCACCGGCAAGATCCGGAACACGCTGCACGCTCTGGTGCCGCTGAGCGGGGACCACCAGCGTGTCCTGGAACTGCTGAACGGGACGCTGCTGAGCGGCCACTCGACCCTGTTCGTCACCCTCGTGCTGGCCTCGCTCCGCCGGGAGGGCGAGCGCCTGCGGCTGCGGCTGACCAGCGCGGGCCACACCGCTCCGCTGATCGTGCGCGCCGGGGGCGAGATCGAATCCGCCGACACGCGCGGCTCGCTGATCGGGGTGCTGGACGACATCACGTCCACGACCGCGACGGTGCTGCTGGACCCGGGCGACACGTGCCTGCTGTACACCGACGGCATCACCGAGGCGGTCGGCGGCCCGCTGGGCGACGAGATGTTCGGCGACGACCGGTTGCGCGAGGAACTGCGGGGCTGCGGCGGGATGCCGCCGGAGGCCCTGGTCGAGCGGGTGCACATGCTCGCCGCGGAGTGGGTCGGCTCCGGCGTGCACGACGACATGGCCGTGGTCGCCGTCACCGCCCCGCGGCGCTTCCGCACCAGCGCGGCCGAAGACCGGGAACCTGGGAGGTTCACTACGTGACCCGCACCGCAGACAAGCCGTCCGCCGAGTTCGACGACCGGGCGGGGGCGCTCTGGGACGCGATCGTCCGCGGCGACGAGTACGCCGCCGCCGACGCGGTGGCGGCGGCCCTGGACGAGGGCGCCGACGCCGAGACGCTGCTGCTGGACGTCATCGCACCGGTGCAGGCCCGCGTGGGGCGCGAGTGGGCGGCGAACCGGCTCACCGTCGCGCAGGAGCACACCGCCACCGCGATCAACGAACGGGTGATCGGGACGCTGGCGCACCATCCGGCCGTCCGCCGGGCCATGGAGCGGCACCGCGGGGCGCCGCGCGGCCGGGTGGCGGTGGCGTGCATCGACGGCGAGTGGCACGCGCTGCCCGCCCGGATCCTGGCCGAGGTGCTGCGGCTGCGCGGCTGGCAGGTCGACTACCTCGGGGCCCAGGTGCCGACGCCGCACCTGATCGCGCACGTGCACCGCACGAACCCGGCGGTGGTGGCGCTGTCGTCCTCGATCGCCACCCGGCTGCCGGCCGCGCACGCCGCCATCACCGCCTGCCAGGTGACCGGGACCCCGGTCATGGTCGGCGGTGCCGCGTTCGGGCCGGGCGGCCGGTACGCGTCCCGGCTCGGCGCGGACGCCTGGGCCCCCGACGCCCGCGCCGCCGCCGCCCGGCTGGCCGCGGGGCCGCTCCCCCAGCCGCCGCCCGTCCACCGGGCCGTCGACGATCTCCCGCATCTCGCCGATCAGGAGTACACGCACGTCACGCGGACGGCGCCGGAGCTGGTGCGCCGCGTGCTGGCCGAGCTGGAGTCCCGCTTCCCGGCGATGGCGGACTACACCGACCGGCAGCGGCGCCGCACCGCCGAGGACATCGCCCACATCGTCGACTTCCTCGGTGCCGCCCTCTACGTGGACGAACCGGACCTGTTCAGCGGATTCACCGCCTGGACCGCGAGCATCCTGGTCGCGCGCGACGTGCCCGCCCACAGCCTGCTGCCCGCCCTGGACCTGCTGGCGGAGCGGCTCGTCGACCACCCCCGCGCCGTCGGCATGCTGGCACGCGCGCGGGACGCCGTCCGGTCGCCGCTGCCGGAGCCCACCGACCTCCCGCCCGGCGGCGCGAGCGACGTCCTCGCGTGACGGCCGCCGCCCCCGGTGCCCCGTGGCGCGTCTCCGCCGAGCTTTCGCCGATCCGAGCGCGCTCACGCGCCCACGCCGACCGCGGCGCTCGGGGCAAACGGGGACCCGGCGCAAGTTAGCGACACCGTGTTGATATGTTGCCGACATGATGTCGACAAAGACGCGGGTGTGGGGCTGATGTTCCTCGCCGTTCGCGAGCTGCGGTTCGCCAAGGTCCGGTTCGGGCTGATGGGGGCCGTGGTCGCATTGATCGCGATCCTCATGGTCATGCTGTCCGGGCTGTCGGTGGGGCTGGTCAGGGACGGGGTGTCCGGGCTGCAGGAGCTGCCGGTCACCTCCTTCGCATTCGAGCGCGGCGTCCAGCACGACTCCGCCTTCTCCCGGAGCGTGGTGGAGACGTCCGCCGTGGACGCCTGGCGCGGACGGCCGGGTGTGGCGGAGGCCGCGCCCTACGGCAACACGCTCATCAACGCCAAGAGCGACCGGGGCGTCGACATCGACCTCGCGCTGTTCGGGGTGGCACCGGACTCGTTCCTCGCCCCCGAGGTGAGCGAGGGCTCGCGGCTGGACGCACCGGACGGCGTCGTCGTCAGCGGCACGGCCCTGGACGCCGGCCTGCGCGTCGGCGACACGATCACCGTCGACCGCCTCGGGACGAAGCTGCGCGTCGTCGGCGCCATGGCGGGGCAGCACACCTTCGGGCACGTCGACGTGGCCTACGCGCCCCTGCCGACCTGGCAGGCGATCAAGGCGGGGGCGGCGCCGGGCGACGCGGTGCCCGCGAACGCCGCCCGAGAGATCACCGCGGTGGCGGTGCGCGCGGAGCCCGGCGCGTCGGTCGACCTCGCCGCGGCGGACGCGGCCGCCGGCACCGAGAGCCTGACCCTGGAGGAGTCCTACGGCGCCTCCCCCGGCTACACGGCCGAGACGTCCACGCTGCAGCTCATCCAGGGGTTCCTGTACGCGATCTCCGCCCTGGTCGTCGGAGCGTTCTTCGCCGTCTGGGCGATCCAGCGCCGGCACGAGGTCGCCGTGCTCCGCGCGATGGGCGCGTCCAGAAGCTGGCTGCTGCGCGACGCGCTCACGCAGGCGTTCCTCCTGCTGCTGGCCGCCGTCGCGACCGGCGCGGCGATCGGCGTCGGGCTCGGCTCGCTCATCACCGGCGGCGGAGTTCCGTTCGCGCTCAGCGCGCCCGGCATCACCGGCGCCGCCGCGGGACTCGTGCTGCTCGGGCTCGTCGGCGCGGGCATCGCCGTCGCCCGGATCGCGTCCATCGACCCGGCCACCGCCCTGGGAGGAAACCGATGACCGGCCAGACCACGCCGACCGCCGGGCCGCAGGAGGACGGCGCGACCGCGCCCGGCCGTCCGGGACTGGTCCTGGACGGCGTCTGCCTCCGGCACGGCGACGGCACCGAGACGGTGCAGGCCCTCGACGACGTCGATCTCACGGTGCGCGCCGGAGAGCTGGCCGCCGTCGTCGGCCCGTCCGGCGCCGGCAAGTCGAGCCTGCTCGCGGTCGCCGGCGGGCTCGCCCGCCCGGACCGGGGCACGGTCACGGTGGCGGGGGTCGACATCACGGCGGCCGGGACGCGGGCCAGGGCGCGGCTGCGGCGGGAGCACATCGGGTTCGTCTTCCAGACCGGCAACCTGGTCCCGGCGCTCACCGCGCTGGACCAGCTCCGGCTGCCGCTGCGGTTCCGGCCGCGCGGCGCGCGCTCCGGGCGCGACCCGCGCGCGCTGCTCGAGGACGTGGGAATGGCGGACAAGGCCGACCGGCACCCGCACCGGCTGTCCGGCGGGGAGCGGCAGCGGGTCGGCATCGCCCGGGCCCTGGTGACCGGGCCGAGCGTGCTGCTCGTCGACGAGCCCACCGCCGCCCTGGACCGGGCGCGCAGCCACGACATCGTCCGGCTGCTCGCCCGCGAGTCGCGGCAGCACGGTGTGGCGGCCATCATGGTGACCCACGACCATGACGTCCTCGAACACTGCGACACGGTGTACGAGATGATCGACGGGCGCCTCACCGCACTCGCCTGACGCCCCGGGGGCCGGGCCGTCCGGCGGGTACGGCGGACCGGGGGGAAGGGGGCCGCGTGCCGAGGATCCAGGCGCCGACCGTGGCGGAGCACCGGGCGGCGCGGCGGGCCGCCCTGCTCGACGCCGCCCGCGACCTGCTGTCCGCGGAGCCCGAGCGGGCGCCCAGCCTGGCGGACGTCGCCCGCCGGGCCGGGCTCGCCCGCTCCAGCATGTACGCCTACTTCACGTCCCGCGACGACCTGCTCGACGCCCTCATCGTCGACACGTTCCCGCGCTGGTCCGCGTACGTCCTGGCGCAGATGGAGAAGGCCGGGACGCCCGGCGACCGGGTCCTGGCCTACGTCCGCGCCAACCTCCGGATCGTCGCCCGCGGGGACCACGCGCTGGCCCGCGCCCTCGCGGCCACCGGCCGCACCGACACGCTGGCCAACTCCAGCCGCCTGCTGCACGACGAACTCCAGACGCCGCTCCGCGCGGCCCTCGCGGACCACGGTGCGGCCGACCCCGCCCGGACGGCCGAACTCGTCCAGTCGATCGTCTACACCCTGAGCCGGATGATCGAGGAGGGCCTGGCCGAACGCGCCGCCCGCCGCCTCGCCGACGAACTGCTCGCGCCGTACCTGCACTCCGCGGCGGCGCCTCCGGCGTGACGGCCGTCCCCGCCGGTCACCGGCTCGGCCGGCTCACGGGGTGCGGCGCTGGGGACGTCTCGTACCGGGACGGTCTCGTACCGGACGGTCGCGGTCACAGCCAGAAGTCGCATTTGTGCTGCCGCGAGAAGTCGGCGGGTTCTGGGGTGAGCGGTTCAGTGGTCAGTGTCCGCAGGTTGTCGTTCGGGGCGCCGGGGCGGAGCCGCTTCCATTGCGGCAGGTGCTTTCCGTTGGGGTCGCCGGTGCGGGCGAAAGCCGTCCAGTAACGGACCATCCGGTCGGCCAGGCGGCGCTGGGCGGGGCCGAGTTCCGGCTGTTCGGCGGGCGGCCTGAGGTCGAAGAGGTAGAAGGCGTCCGCGGAGTGGTAGGCGCCGTAGGGGTAGCCGACGTCGGGGAGCGTCGGCGGGGCGGTGCGGTCGGCGAACTCGTAGGCGTAGACCGGCACGTGCCGGCTCATGAGGCGGTTGCGTTCCAGGGTGGGGCAGGCCAGCCCGCTGTCGGTGGTGACGGCGGCCCAGGTCCGGCTGGGCGGCCGCCCTCGGCGGAGGGGGTACCGGGCGGCGACTTCACCGGCCCGGCCGCCGAACGCCTGGACGAGGTACCGGCGGTAGTGCGCCGCGGTCAGCGGCCCGATGGCCAGGTCGAAAATCGCTTGTATGTAGGTCGTCTCGTCCCGTGTCGTCCCGGACATCACGGGCACTTTGGCGAATCTCCCGGTGCGGAACGCGACGCGGGGGTCGTCGGGGAGGGTGCGGCTGCCGTAGGAGAGGCCCGCGAACTGCCCGAAGACCTGCATGAGGCGGTCGGCGGGAAGCCGGCGCAGGCAGTCCAGTGCGGTGGACGGGACGTCGCAGCCCAACTGGGCGGCGGCCTGCCGGCCGCGGGCGGCCAGGCTCTCGGGGGCCTCCCACGGAGAGACGTTGGGCAGGCCGGGTGCCAGCAGGTTCGCCGGGATGTCCCTGGTGCAGAAGGAGCTCTGCACGATGGCGCGGTCGAACAGGCCCGCCGCCTGCGGCGACGCCAGGTGGGCGCAGACGCTCTGCCCGCCCGCCGACTGCCCGAAGAGGGTGAGATTGTCCGGGTCGCCGCCGAACGCGCGGGCGTTCCGCCGCACCCAGCGCAGCGCGGCCTGCTGGTCCTGGAGGGCGAAGCTTCCCGAGCCGTCCAGCCCCGGGTGACCGAAGTTGCCGAAGACGCCCAGCCGGTAGTTCACCGTCACGACCACCACGTCGCCCTGGACTGCGAGGCGGTGCGGGTCGTACTCGCCGCCCGAGCCCTCGACGAAACCGCCGCCGTGCAGCCAGACCATCACGGGCTTCGGGCCGCGGGAGGACGCCGAGTCGGGTGCGGTGACGTTGAGGTACAGGCAGTCCTCGGCACGGGACGCGGGCGTCCCCGTGGAGGAGGCTTCCTGCGCGCAGCGCTCGCCGGGCGCGGTCGCGTCCCGCACGCCCGGCCAGGGCGCGTGCGGCGCCGGGGACGTCCAGCGCCGGTCGCCCGTCGGCGGCGCGGCGAACGGGACCCCCAGGAACTCGCGGTATCCGTCGCGCTGGACACCGCGCACCTTGCCCTTGTCGGTCGCCACGACGGCGCCGTCCCCGCCTGACGCGGACATGCGGGACGGCGTCGCGGCGCAGGCCGCGACGGTCGCGAGCACGGCCGGCGCCATCGCGAGCCCGAGCGCCGCTCTCCACCCGCGCCGCGCGCTCGTCCCGGAGCCGCCGGTCACGGGAGCAGCCGTGCCCAGCCGCCGCGCCGGGCGACGAGGAGCAGCCCCACGGCGAGCATCACGGCGTGCCCGGCGAGGCGGGCGCCCGCCGGCATGTCCAGGTGGTTCAGCAGGAACCAGCTCTTGGAATCCGCGAACAGGTTGTTGATCAAGCCTCCGCCGCCCTGGACGAGCAGGACGAGCCCCAGCGTTGCCGACACGGCGCCTCCGCAGACAATAGGTCAGTACGTTCGTATTGATTTGATGGGCGACGATAACCTGAGGCGGCTATGCCGGTCAAACCAGTACGTTCGACTTGAAAAAGAGAGGTGGCCGTGGCCAGTCAACGGCCCGGCGTGCGGGGCCCCGGCGCGGCGCACGCCGAGCGTCGGCGGCGCATCCTCGACGCGGTGTTCGCGATCGTCGACGCCGAGGGGACCGACCAGATCAGCATCCGGCACGTCGCGAACCGCGCCGGGGTGTCCGTCGGCCGCGTCCAGCACTACTTCCCCAGCAAGGACGCCCTGCTCGCCGAGGCGTTCGCGGCGATCAACGCGCGCGGGTCCGAGCGGGTGCGCGCGCGGCTCACCGCCGGGGACGGCCTCGGCGACCCCGAAGCCGTCCTGGCCGAGGTCCTGGACGGCCTCCTCCCGCGCACCGAGGAGGACCGCCGGCTCTTCCGGGTCGCCCAGGCGTTCGAGACGTTCGCGCTTCCGCGGCCCGCGCTCAAGGAGCAGGTCGCCCGGGGCTACGACGACCTCGCCTCGCTGGTGGCCCTGCTGCTCTCCAAGATCGCCGCCCCCGGACCGTCCGGCGACCTCGCCTCGCTCCGCCCCCGGGCCTACCGGATCGTGGCGCTGGCGATCGGCCTGGCCGGCCTCGTGATGACCGAGAACCTCACGCCCGAGCAGGCTCGCGAGATCGTGTCCGCACACGTGCAGGACAGTCTCCGGGAGTGATGGCTCAAGGCCGGGGGCGGACGGGCGGGTTGAAGCGGGACAGGCCCGGTTCGCTCCACCGCAGCGGGACGGCGCCGGGGGTCTCGACGACGCCGGTCACGGTGAACTCGACGAGGCGTTCGGCGCCCGGCACCGCGGCGGCGCGCGCGGGCTCCCAGTCGGTGCGGGCCGTCCCGGTGAGCTGCAGGACGGCGCCGGTGCGCCAGTCGGGGAACAGCAGCCCCGCCCGGGGCTGCACCTCCAGATTGCCCAGGGTGTTGAACATGGCGTTGCCCGCGTAGTCGGGCCAGCGCAGCAGGGTCGGCGACACCGCCTCCACGAAGCCCGGGTCGCCGCCGCGGTGGGACGCGTCCGCGTCGCCCTCGCGGTCGGACGTCGCGATGAAGAAGGTGTCGGCCGCGGCGATCCACCGGCGCTGGTCACCGGTCAGCGCGCGCGAACGCCGCGGCCGTCCGGGGGCGGCCGGCTCCCAGTGCGGACGGCGCTTCTGGATGTACTTCGGGCAGTTGGAGTACACCTGGTCGAGCGCGACGCGCAGGCCGTGCGCGGTCGGGACGGCGCGGCCGTTCATCCGCATCCGCCGGTGCCGGGACGGCTCGATGGCGAGCATCCCGACCGGTGCGGGTCCGGTGAGCCGGTCGTGCAGCGGGTCGTCCGGTCCCGTGCGGGCGTCGACCGCGACGGTGCGGGCGTCGGCGGCGCGCAGGAAGCCGGGCGGGCCGGTGAGCAGCGTGGCCCACATCGCGCCCGCGCCGTCGGCGGCGCCGAGGACGACCATCGGCTGCCGGACCAGGAACGTGCGGGCCACCTCGGGGAGTTCGGCGCGGACGGCGCGGGCGGAGAACGCGCCCTGGTCCAGCAGGCCGGCGCGCCGCTGGGCGGCCCGTTCGCCTTCGTGGTAGACGTCGGCCGCCACAGCGGCCCTCCTTTCGTCCGGTTGCCGAGGGTCAGAAGAAACCGCAGGTGGGGGCGGCCCCGCTCGGCGCGGGCGCGGTGTCGGCGCCGGTGGGCGCGTAGATCTCCAGCCGGATCCCGTCGGGGTCGGCGAAGAAGATCCCGCCGGAGGAGGCCCCCTCCCCGTGCGGGACGACGCCGTCGTGCGCGAACGCGGCGCCGAGCTCGCGCAGCACCCGTTCGGCGGCCTTCACCTCCTCGATCGACTCGACCTGGAACGACAGGTGGTGCAGGCCCGCCGACCGGGTCGGGAAGCCGGTGTCGCTCTGCTGCCACAGGGTCAGCACCAGGCGCCCGTCCCGTCCGAGGAAGGCCCAGCGGCGCCCGTCGTCCCTGCCCTCGGCCTGGACTTCGAGCCCGAAAACGCGCTCGTAGAAGGGCAGCGACCGATCGACGTCGGTGACGTTCAAGCCCACGTGCCCGGTCTGCAGAGCCCTGATGGCGACCGTCTCCATGACACATACCTCGCTAACCCGGGCAGCCCCGCCCGGCTCGATCTAACCTGCTATCGCAAGATAGACAGTTAGAGTGAGATCGTCAACCGGCTAAGTCGCGATAGCCGGGTAGACTCGGACCGTGCAGTCGGAGCCCCGTCCCCAGCCGCAGGTCGCAGCGGACCCGCGCCCGCTCACCGGCGAACCGCTGTGCCTCGACCTGATCAACACGCGATGGATCGCGAACGGCGCCCGCCGCGACCTGCTCGACACCACCGACGGGCTTGCCGTCTGGCTGCGCTCCGCCGGACTGGACGACCGGGCGACGGCCGACCGGGCGACGCGCGACGCCCTCGCCGAGACCCGCGGCGTCCTGCTCGACCTGGTGGAGCGGCGCCCGTCCACCGGCGCGGCGGAGGCCCTCAACCGGATCCTCGAGCGCGGCGCGCTGCACCCCCGGCTCGGTCCCGGCGGCCCCGAGCGCCGCCCCCGGACCGACGACCCCGCGTGGCTGCCGTCCTGGCTCGCCGCCGCCGACTACCTGCGGCTCCTGGACGACGACCCCCGCCGCATCAAACCGTGCGCGCACCCCGACTGCGTCCTGTACTTCCACGACACCACGAAGAACGGCACCCGCCGCTGGTGCTCCATGGCCGGCTGCGGCAACCGCGCCAAGGCCGCACGCCACTACGAGCGCAGTAAGACCGACCCGTGACCGCGCGGCCGCCGCGGCGCCGATGCCGGGCGGTAGGGGCAGGTCAGACGATGCGGGTGCAGAGTTTGCCGCCGCGGAAGTCCCAGTCGACGGACCGGTCGGCGGGCGGGCAGTCGCCCCTGGTGAGCGCGGTGACCTTGAGGATGTGCTCGTAGGTCCCCGGGACGGAGTTGCTCCCGCACGGCCACGTCGTCATGAGGTCGCCGTTGCTGATGGAGACGGTGTTCTCCTCCGGGCCGTCGTTGGCCAGGAAGCAGTCGCCCACGTGGAGCCGCCGCTCGACGCAGAGCGCGATCTCCTCGTCGTCCTCGCCGTGCCTCCACCACAGGGCCCCGTCGATCTCGCCGCGCTCGGCGCCGCAGTTCGCGGAGCCGTCCCCCACCTTGAGCACCTTGAGGTAGGCGTCGTCCCGCGAGCAGCTGACCGCTTTCGGCTTCTCCTTGGTCCACTCGCCGTCGTCCGGGGATTGGGACACGTTCAGGCAGTCGCCCTTGGAGATCTTCTCGAACGCCTTGCGGACGGGGTCGGGCGGGCTAGCGACGTGTTCTGCCTGGCCGCCGTGCTCGCGTTCGCCGCCACCGGCAGGCGGCCGTTCGGCGAGGGGCCGATGGAGGCCCTCGGCTACCGCGTCGTCAACGAGGACCCCGACCTGGCCGG
>NZ_QHJN01000100.1:0-30790 GCF_003947565.1 Actinomadura sp. WAC 06369
GGTAGTGCCGCCACATGTGCTCCGCGTCCGTCCGGTTGAACAGCGGCGGGTCGGTGAAAGCGCGCATCGACGGGGTGTCCATGCGGTCGTCCAGCACCGGGTACAGCAGCCTCTGGAACGCCAGCGGCGGGGCGCCCCCCCTCCCCGCGGGCCCCCCCCCCCCCCCCCCCCCCCCCCCCGCCCCGCCCGCCCCGCCCGCCGCGCCCGCCGCCGCCCGCCGCCTCGCCCGGCGCCTGCGCGCCGCCGCCCACCGCGACCGCGTCACCACGGTGCACACCTCACCGACGCCGCCCGGACGTCTCAGCATGCGAGGCGCGCTGGCCGCCGACGCCCAGCGCGCCGCTGGTGTCACCCCGACCGCCGAACCGTTCACCCAGACCACCCGCCGCCATGTGCCCGCGCCGCCGCTGCGCATCGGGATCGCCTGCGACGTGTCCGGCTCGATGAAGGCGTTCGCCGACCCGGTCGCGTCGCCGCCCACGTTCCCGACGCCGACTCGGCCACCGTCATCTTCGGTGCGCGGGTCCGTCCGGTCGCCCGCCCTGGCCAGACCCCGACCGAGGTGTCGATCTTCGAAGCAAATGACTCCCGCGAAGACTTCGTCGAGGCCGTCGACGCCCTTGACTCCGCCCTCGAGTTGACCCGACCCGGCGCCGCCCGCCTGCTGGTCGTCGTGTCCGACGGCATCTTCAAAACCCGGCAAGTCCAGGAAGGCCAGCGCCGTGTGGACCGCCTGACCGCCGCCGGGTGCGCGGTGCTGTGGCTCGCCCCGTCCGAAGACGACTACCCGATGGACGGCGCTCACCTGACGATCCTGCCCGACCCGGCCAACGCCGCCGACACCATCGGCGCCGCCGCCACCCGCGCCCTCCGCAACGCCTGACGACCGGTGCCCGGTGCGGCCCATCGACGGGCCGCACCGGGCACACCCGAAACCCATCCCATCCGAGAAAGGACTTCCTGACGGTGATGCCGAACCACCGCACCACCCTGCGCGACCGGCTCCTCGAAGACGTCGCCCCCGAGCAGATGCCCGCCGTCCGCGCCGCCGCCCAGCGGATCGCCGATCGCATCAACGTCGCCATCACGGCCGCCGCCGAGCACGTCCACCGGACCAAGGGCGTCCCGCTGGACAAGGCACTGGACGCCGCCACCGAGGTCTGCCTACGGCACCTGGCCACAAGCGAACCCGCCGAGTTCGAACGGTACGCCAGGGCGATGACGATCCTGCACGACGACCTGGGCGACCTGCCCGCCAGCGCCGAGTGACCCACCTGCGCCCCCGCCGGGGGCACGGCGGGGCACGGGCGCCACCCGCACCCCTGACCAACCGACCACCAATCGGCGCGCCGCGAACCGGCCACGCCACATGATCGAAAGGAAAATCAGATGACCCGGACCATCCGCATCGACGAAGACGTACGCACCTGGCTGGAGGCTCAGACACGCGCAGGCGAAACCCACAACGACGTCCTGCGCCGCATCATCGGTCCCGACCTCGTCCCCGCCGTCCAGCACGGCGAATCGGCGACCAGCGCCGACGACCAGGAGGCCCCTGACGCCGCCGACCCGCTCACCGCGTAACGCGCGGCCATCCGCGCCCCGGTAGCGGCCTCACGGGCCGCTACCGGGCGCCCGTCCCGATTCGTACGCCGAACGGCGTTGCCTGACCATGAAACAGAGGACCTAATGACCGGAAAGCCAAAGCCCGACCTGTACGACCTGCTGCGCATCAACTTCGGCAACGACACCGTCGAGCCCGACACGCTCCCGGAACCGGACCGGCGCGCCGGACGATCGGGGAACTCGAGAGCGGCGTCGCCGCCCCGGCGCCCGTCCGGCCAGACGGGCCCGGTGTCGGTGCGCCGAGCCGACCCCAGGGCGTGGAAGGTCGCCCAAGAAGTAGCGGACGGCGACACCCGCCGCCTGGAAATCCTCGCCGACGGCTCGGTCCTCATCCACAACAACCCGGTCAGATGACGTTCGGTCGGCCGGGCCCTTGAGGAAGCCGTCCTCGAACCGGGCCCGGCTACCGAGGGGGCGAATGACACCGCCCGGCCCGGCCCGGCCCGGCCATCGGCCCATGCCGTGAGCGCCATCGGGGGCGCAGCCCAAGAAACGCCAAACAACAAGAAGAGAACAACGCGGTGCAGTGCGCCGGGACCTACATTCGCACCCGCACCATCCGCCCAGGGTGCGGCGGCGCCGAACCGATGCCCGGGCTATCCGACCGGGCCGGTGCATGGCCGAGGGCTAGTTGTTCTGTCTTGTGAGGTTGGAAACGCGGCTGGCTGGTGGGAGGCCGCCGAGTGCGGTGTGGCCGCGGTGGTGATTGTAGGTGTGCAGCCATCTGGGGAGTGCTCGGCGGCGTTCGGCCTCGGAGGTGTAGGGCCGGTGGTAGGCCCATTCGTCGAGCAGGGTGCGGTTGTAGCGTTCGACCTTGCCGTTGGTCTGGGGCCGGTAGGGGCGGGTGCGCTTGTGGGTGATGCCCGCGGCGGTGAGGGTGTCGCGCCACAGCCGCGAGCGGTAGCAGGATCCGTTGTCGGTCAGCACGCGCCGCACGGTGATCCCGGCGTCGGTGAAGAACGCCTGCGCCCGCTGCCAGAACGCGGCGGCCGTCTCCTTGGTCTCGTCGGGCAGGATTTCGGTGTAGGCCAGGCGGGAGTGGTCGTCGACGGCGTTGTGCAGGTAGGCGTAGCCCAGGTTGGGGCGGCCGTGCACGGTGCGGGGCCGGGCGGGGTCGCGGTGGGCGGAGGAGTTGTGGCCGCCGCCGTCGGGGATGTTGCCGAGTTTCTTGATGTCGACGTGCACCAGGTCGCCGGGCGCGTCGTGCTCGTAGCGGCGGACGGTGCGGCCGGTGGCGCGGTCCAGGTGGGCCAGGCGGGGCATGCCGTGGCGGGTCAGGACCCGGTGGACGGTGGCGGGGTTGAGGCCGAGCAGGTAGGCGATGCGGGCCGGCCCCCAGCGGCGCAGCATCCGGACCTTGATGATGCGCCGCTCGGTGCGGGTGGGGGTGCGGCGGGGACTGCGGTGCGGTCGCGAGGACCGGTCGGCCATCCCGGCCTCGCCCAGTTCGCGGTAGCGGGCGGCCCACCGCCGGGCCGTGGTGGGTGAAACCTGGAATCGTTCGGCGGCCCGCCGCAGCGGCCAGCCGTCCTCGACCACGCAGCGGGCCAGGCGCAGGCGTCCGGTCTCGGTCAGCGGGGCGTTACGGTGGGGCATAGAGGGCCTCCTGGATGCTCGGTGCAGATGTCGCAATCCACACCGAACCCGGAGGCCCTCCCTCATTCCAAGATCATCGACCGCATGTCGGCACGTCCACAACCTCCATGGTCAGAACACTTTGTACCGCCCCACCACATTGCTCAAGAAACCGCGTTCGTCAGACGCGGGTCAACGAGGATCGCGAGTGCACGTGTGCAGTCGGCGAACAGGGACGCTGAGCTGACTGGAGGTCACGCCTCCTCGAGCTGCCGCAGATACTCGGCAAGCTCAGGGATCGTCGGCAGCGTTCGCGGGTCAACGCTCTCCCGGATCAAACGGGCCTCCTCATCCCCGCGTTGTCCTTCGAGGATTACGACGACGAACCCAGGTGGAAGCGAGCCGTGGATGCCGCCCCGGGACGCTGTCGTGGTCATCGCCTTGCAGACATTGGCCATCGCGGAGTCGTGCGCCGCCTCGAGCGCGTCCAACGCCGCATCCTGTTCGGCCTCGGTGGCAGCGGGTGCCAGGTACTCCTCGGTCAGACGCTGGTACCACGGCGACATCGCATCGCTTGCGGCGTCCAGGGCGTCCCACCGCCACTCCGGTGGAGCGAACCGTGTCGAGAACCCATGTTCCTCGTTCACCGCCGCCTCGGTGTTGGCAGCCAAGGCAGGCGCGAGGATCTGGGCGCCGTCGCTGTAGAAGAGATGGAAGGCCGCAGCGTACAGCCGCTCGCCTGGGTAAGCCCCTGCGAGGTCGGAGAGGACGCGGCATCCGTTGTCATGCCATGCCGTCTCGAATGCGCCCCAATCCATCGCCGCATGCTACCCACCCCATGCATTAGGGGGCGAAATCAATCCACTCCCTTAGGAGGAACTGCTCCGATCTCCGGCAGTCTCTCCAGCGGAGGGCACGAAGCCGCGGCGATGATCTTCTTGACTTTGCGGCGGTCGATGCCGTGCTTGTCGGCCAGGTGACGCTGTGACACCGGACGTCCGGGCCCGTGCAGGCTCGCTTGGTACTCGGCGAGCACCGCCTGCTCCACCGATTGCTCCGTTCCGGTGCCCGCTGGTCTGGGCTGCTCCGGTCTGGTGCGGGCTTCGTCTGGGACGTCGGCGGGGCGGGTTCCTGCCGTACGGGTGAGAGTCATCAGCAGCTCGAACGAGCCGACCAGCGCAAGAGCCGGCCAGGCGCTCACCAGCGCGCCGATGGGGCCGTGGGGTGCGCCGTGCGCCACGTTGGCGCCGATCGTCGCCGCGATGCCCGCGGCCAGGCTCCACCAGGCCAGCGCCGGGACGGGCCGGTGGCGGCGGCTGGCGTCCAGGATCACCATGGACGCCGCCCAGATGAGGCCGTCGACGGTGAGCGGCACGAGCCGCGCGGTGGCGCCGGTTTCACCGTGGCCTCGGACGAGTTCGTGGGCGTGGGCATAGGAGATGACCGCCGCCACGGCGGCGACGGCGACCACGGCGAGCGTGGTCGTCAGCCGAATGAGGCGATCGGTCACCGAGGGACTCCTTTGCGGGTAGGACGTTCATCCGAGGTGGCGGCAGGGGGACGTGTGCCGGCTCGTCTTCCGTGGTCATCGGTGCGCGGTGGGGCGGGTGAAGCCGAGCAGGGTGCCGCGTTCGTAGGACTGGATCTGCACGACCGTTCCGGAGTGCGGGGCGGCGATCATCTTCCCCGGGGCGATGACCAGGCCGACGTGTCCGGGGTTGGTGACCGAGGAGCCGGGGCCGGAGTCGAAGAACACCAGGTCACCCGGCTGCTCGCGTCCTCGGGGGACCCGGGGCCCGTGCCGCCATTGGGCGCCGGACACGCGCGGGATGGCGATTCCGGCGGCGCGGTAAGCGGCGTAAGTCAGGCCGGAGCAGTCGAACGCTCCGGGCCCCTCGGCGCCCCAGACGTAGGGTTTGCCGAGTTGGGCGCGGGCGAAGGCGATCGCCTCGGCGGCGGCCTCGGTCGGCGCGGCCACCGTCCCACCCACGTCGAGGCACGCCTGTTCGCCTGCGGCGTTCGCTGGGCCTGATTCGGTGTAGGCGTGTGCTTGCCGCAGGACCTTCTCGACGTAGGCGTCGGAGTGGTTGTAGGCGAACAGAGCCCGGCGGGTCTTCTCCGGAGCGCCGTTGTGCTTGAGATAGCGGGCGGCGCCAGGGATCGCGTCGGCGGGATCGTAGACGTCCTTGCGGCCGTCGCCGTTCCCGTCGACGCCGAACGCCGCCCAAGTGCTGAGCAGGAACTGCATGGGCCCGGCGGCGCCCGCGTGATTGGTCCCGGAACGGATGCCCGAGCCGGGCCCGCGGCCGTGGTCGGATTCGGCCTTGCCGACGGCGGCCAGGACGTGCCACCCGATCCCGTACCGGTTCCCGGCCTGCACGTAGAGGCGCAGGTAGTCGGCGGGGATATCGGCGGCCGTCCCCTGTCCGGGCGGTGGCGTGCACCCGGCGGACGAGCTGGGCAGGACCGCGCTCAGGACGGCGACGAAGACGGCGGCGAGCACCAGGACGAGGGCCGCCGCTCCGACGACGATGGGCATCAGGACGTCTCGATCTTCGCCGGGCGGGCGGTCAGCCACAGGTCGGCGAGTTCGGCCAGACGCCGCCGCGGCCCGGCGGCGCCGGCGGGCAGCCAGACGGGCCCGGCGGGTCCCTCGGGCGAGCACACGGGGGTGTGGACGGCGGTCGCGACCGGCACCTCCGGAGTTCCGAGCAGGCGGCGGAGGTTGGCTTCGCGTTGGGTGCTGGGCAGCCAGAACAAGATGGGTGTGGTGGTTCCGGTGGCTTCGGCGAGGTCGGCGTAGCCGGCGAGTTTGCGGGCGACACGGGCGAGGGGCTCGGTGCCGGTGTCGTGTTCGAGGAAGAAGTCCAGTGTCCGCAGCGCCTTGCCGTCTTCGGCGCGGGGTTCGATCCAGCGGCCGAAGGCGTCCGGACGCGCGAGGTCGCCCCACTGGGCGGCGCAGCGCTGCTCGGACCACCACTCGGCCAGGGCGGTGCCGTCGCCCCGGGCACGGGCGTGAGCGTGCAGGCCGGCGAAGAACTCGTTGACGCCGACCTGGTGACCCAGCCGCGAGGAGACAGCGAGTGCCAGCGCGGTCTCGACGTGGTATCCGAACTCGGCGAGCGTCTGCCCTTGCTCGATCGCCAGGACGTGCGCGCCGGTGCGTCCGAGTACCCAGTGCCAGGGCTTGGATCCGATCGGCGTCCAGGGCCGGAACCGGTGCAGGGCCTGGAAGTCGTAGAGGTGGTTGAGGCGCTGGCGGGCGCGTTCGGGGGTGGGGAAGAAGATGGCGGTGAGCTGCCCGGTGGTGAGCACGTGGTGTTCCCAGACCAGGGCGAGCAGGTCCCGGTCGCGGGCGGTGAGCCGGTAGGCCAGCTCGGCCACCAGCTCCGGTGTCAGCTTCGCCGGACGAGACTGCGCTGTTCGCAGGCGGTTGACCGCCTTCGCCGGGCGCCCCATCACGCGTCCTCGCTTTCATCCATGGACGGCGCAGGCGTAGTCGTCGCGTCACTGCCCTCGGTGTGACGTGTCTCCAACGGGCGGAGCCCGACGGCGGGGATATGGCGTCGCCTCCGTGCGGTGGCGTACTGCTCGCGGGAGGCGCGGCGGACGGCAACAGCGCGTCCCGAGATCCGGTCGGGGAGAGGGCGGGTGCGGAAGGTGAAGGCGGGAGTGGGGCTGTTGCCGTCCATGAGGCGCCCGGCGGCCTGGTAAGCGGCCAGGTGGGACAGATCGTGCGGGCCGAGCAAAGGCGCGGTGTGGCGGGCGAGATCGGTGGCGTCCTCGGGCGAGGCGGCGAAGTAGATCTTGTTGCGGGCGTCGGCGGACACCGCCTCCCGCAGATCCTTGGGGAGCTGGGACAGGTGCTGGTGGGCCAGCACCAGGCTGAGGCGGTAGGCGCGGGCCTCGGCGAGGATGTCGGAGATCGAGCCGGGCAGGTTGAGGAAGTTGTGGGCCTCATCGATGTAGGCGGCGGCGTCCCGCCGCTCGTGCTCGGGCACCTTGGCGCGGGGCGTGATGGCCTGCCAGGTGTGCGCCAGCAGCAGCGACCCCAGCAGGCGCGCCCCGTCCTCGCCCAAGACGCCTTTCGGTAGACGGGCGAGGATCAGTCCGCCGGTGTCGAGGGTGCGGCCGACGTCCACGGTGGAGGCGCTGCCGGACAGGGCGTCCCGGACGAACGGGCGCAGCAGCACCGCGCGGAGCTTGTTCATCACCGGACTGATCACCGAGGCCCGCGCGGCGGGAGTGAGCTCGTCGTAGGACTCCCAGAACCCGCGCAGCAGATCATCCGACAATCGCGCCGTCAGGCGAGCCCGGTACGGGGTGTCCAGGAGAAGACGCGGGACGTCGGCGAGGGTGGCGCGAGCCCCGTTGACGCGGGTGAGGGTGAGGCAGGCCGACCGCAGCAGGTCGTCCAACCGGGGACCCCAAGATGAGGAGAAGCAGCGGCGGAAGGTAGTGACGATCGACTCGGCCGCGAACGCCGCGTCCGATCCCGCCAGCACGTTCAAGCACGGCGGCGGGCCGTGGTCGGCAGGATCGAACACCACCGTCCGTCCGATGGCGTGCTCGGGTAGGCGGTCCAGGACATCGGTGATCAGGTCGCCTTTGGGGTCGATGACCAACGCCCCGCGCCCGGCTGCGGCGTCGGCGAGGACAAGGTTGGCCAGGAACGTGGACTTCCCGACGCCGGTCTGGCCGAGGACGTGCAGGTGCTGGCGCGCGCCAGCGACGGTGAGGCCGACCGGGCGCGGCGCACCCGTCTCAGTGTCGCCGAGCACCCGAATCCCAGGCCCCGACAACGGGACGGCGGGCGAAGGCGCGACCGGACGGGCGCCGGCGCGGGTCACGCCGGGTGCGGCAAGGTCGTACGGGAGGTGCGCCAAGGCGGCGAGCTCTGCGACCGACAGCAGATGCCCGCGGTCCAGGCGCCGGGACGCGAGCCGGGCGGCGGGACGACGGAGGCGGCGCCGTTGCAGGTGCTGGTGGGCGGAGGTGAACACCGCGAACGCCGAAGCGGTCTCGTGGGCGTGCGCCCGCAGCCATCCGGCCTCGGCCTCGTCGGTGTTGCGGGTGGCTACGCCGTAGCGGAGCTGGGCCTCGAACCTGGGCTGGGCGGCTTTGCCGAGGATGGCGCGGACCTCTTCGGCCCGCTCCGGATGCAGCCGGTTGAGCTCGGCCGGGTTGGTGTGGTGGGACATGCCCGGGGTGAGCAGGTCGAATAGCAGGCTTTGCGGCGCGATCGACCGTCCGCCGCGCAGCGCGGACGCCGCCCGGTACGCGCGGGCCAGGCGCCGTCCGGTGGCGGGACGGGCGAGGATCTGCACCGCGAGGTATTCGCCGTCGGCCAGCCCGGACGCCGCGCCCAGCAACCCTCGGAGCGGGTCGCTGACGTGGGTGCTGGTGAGCGGGTAGTGCTCGGACCGTCCCGGCACGAGCCGCCCACCGGCCGTTTCGATGTCGAGCGGCAGCGGCGGGACGGCCTTGCGGGCCGTGAGGGTGGCGCCCGGCCAGGCCGAGCGGACCGTCTTCTCGACCACGCCGGGCGGGATGGTGCCGGGAACCCAGACTTGGAAGCGGACGCCGTCGTGGTCGGCGACGTACTCGAACGCCACGTGCGGCTGCCCGAACAGAATCCGTTTCCACGCCGGTGCGGTGAGGCCGACCAGGTGCGCCCACCAGGAGGCGGCGCTGCCGTCCTCTACCTTGGGCGGGACGGCGACCTCGATCACCCGCGCCCCGGGCTCCAGCCGCGTGTGCCGCCACCGCCACACCAGCCGCCGCGCCCCAGCCACCGCCACGGCACCCGACAGGGTCACCGCCGAGGCGGCCGGCCCGTAGTGCGCGAGCAGGGCAAGGAGGTGCGGCGGATCCGAAATATCGGGAAGCAGCCTGATCACGTCCGCTGGCACGAGACTCCAGGTACTCACAGCAGCTCGTCCTCCTCCCGCATCGACGGGCGCTCGTCCAGCTCGGCGAGTTCGGCGAGTTCGGCGGGATCGGTCGTGGTGAGCCGGTGCTCCTGCGGACTGGCCAGCGCGGAGAACGCGGCGCGATCGGACCCGGTCGCGGTCCCGCACAGCAGGCCTTGGCCGCGGTCGGCGGCGAGCAGGAACGCCTTCTCCCCGTCGGTGAGGTCGAACGCCGCCGCGACCTGGTCGGCGACCTGCGGTGCTTGGCGCAGCAGGATCTGGGTGGCGGAGTTGGCGATGACCGCCCGCCCCAGATCGGACGACAGCAGGTCGGCGGCGTCCTGGGTGACGACCGCGAGCCCGGCCCAGTGCTTGCGGGCGGACTTGGCCAGCCGATACAGGAACCGGGCGCCTTCGTCCTGGTGCATGAGCATCCACGCCTCGTCCACCACGACCAGGCGGCGTCGCCGGTCACCGGGGTCGGCGACCTGCCGCCAGATGGCGTCCAGGGCGAGCAGCATCCCGACGGTGCGGGTCTCCTCGGGCAGGTCCCGCAACGAGAACACGATGAGGTGCCCGTCGGGGCGGGTGGTGGTCGGCCCGGCGAACAACCCGCGATACGACCCGGTCACATACGGCGCCAGCCGCGCGGACAGGTCGGCGGCGTGCCCGGCGTCCGGGGCCTCGCTCTGGGCCATGGTGTCGAGCCGGGCGGTCAGGTCGGCCAGCAGCGGCGCCGCGCGTTTCCAGGTGCGCGGGTCGGCGGTGATGCCGCGCGCCGCGTACGCCGCCAGGACGGCCCGGTCGAGCACGGCCCGCATCGCCGGAGACGGCGGCTCCCCGAGCATCGCCGTGGCCAGCGTCTGGACGAATAGAGCGCGGCGGACGAGGGTGTCTTCGCCTTGCCCTTGTGGGAGGTCGAAGGGGTTGAAGCACACGCCCGGTGCGCCGAGGGCGATGTGGGTGCCGCCGATCGCTCCGGCGAGGCGGCGGTACTCGTCCTCGGGGTCGACGACCATGACCTGCACGCCCTGATACAGCAGGCGGAGGGCTTCGAGTTTGGTGAAGTAGGACTTGCCGGCCCCCGAGCGGGCGATGGTGACGGAGTTGTAGTTGTCTTGGGCGAACCGGTCCCACACCACCACCCCGGACGAGTACGCGTTGAGCCCGTACAGCACCGGGGTGTCGGCCAGGTGGGGCTGCAGGTCGGGAGAGGTGAACGGGAAAGCCGCCGCCAGCGCGGCGGTGTCGAACGCCCGACGCACCCGCACCGTGTCGTGGCCGAGTGGCAGCGTGCTGGTCCAGCCCTGCAACGCGCGGAAGGTGGTGGGCTGGGCGTCCAGCAACAGCGACGCCGCCAGCGCCCGCACCCGCTGCACCTCGGCCTCCAGCACTCCGTGCTCGTCGGCGTGGACGGTCAGGTAGAGGCCGACGCGGAACAGGCGGCCGTAGCCACGGGCGAGGGACGCGGCGAGTTCGGCGGCGTCATCGGCCGCGGCCTCGGCCGCGAAGTCGGCCAGCCGACCCCGCTGCGCGTCGGCACGGGACGCCGACTCCAGCCGGGCGAGCTGGCGGCGGAGCCGTTGCGCCGCGATGAGCGGCGGGACGGGTTCGATGTGCAGGGACACGTCGAGCCGCCCGGGATAGGTCAGCAGCGGCTCCAGCCACCCCGCGCCGACCTCGCGCGGATAGCCGGCCACGGCGAACGACGCGCACACCCCGCCGGGCAGCTCGAGGGTCTTGGCGTTCACCCGCAACGCCGACGGCCCGAACCCGGCTGCAGCTCCCGAGGCGTCGCCATCCGGGCCGGTGTCCGGCATTCCGGATGCCAACCCCACGGCCTGTCTCAGTGCATTGATCCGGCGGCGTGTCACGGCATCTCCTTTCCGGTGATCACTTCGTCGGGGGCGGCGTTGTCCACAGGTGGGGGTTCGCCTGGGGACAGAAAATCGGCGAGCACGGCGGTGCAGGCGTCGGCGTCCAAGACCTCGGCGGTGACACCGAGCGCGGTCAGCGCGTGCACAGCCTCCTCGGCGCGCCGCAACGCCACCGCCGCACCGGCGTCCCGGGCGGCGCGCTCACGGCGGGCTTTGAGCCAGGGCATCCCGCCCGTGGGCTGGGCCTGGGTAGTGTCGGTGATCACGATGAGGACCTGGCGGACGAGCAGTTCGTGCGCGCCGCCCAGCTCGGTGAGGAACGTCGCATGGTCGATGGCTGCCTGTTCCAGCGCCGGGTCGGGCAGTTCGGGCGCGTGTCCGGTGAGGTGCTCGGCGAGGCCGGACAGATCGACCGGGCGGGCCTGCACCACGATCTGCACGGGGGCGTCCAGGGAGTTCAGCCACCGCCCGAACACCGCGACCAGCGACGCCTGCTCACCCGGTGTCCGCAGCCCGAATGCGACCGTTCCGGCCCGCACGATCACCGCTGTCCCGCCCTCGGCCAGCTCCATTGCTCCATCACTGCGGACGGCGCGGACCGGGAGCCGCAGTGGCGCGGGGAGGCGTCCCCGCATCCGGCACCACGACGGCGGCGCCTCCACCTCTTCGCCGGAGGCGATGCGATTTCGGGGCTGGCGCAGGTGGTCGGCGGCGGCCAGAGCGAACCGGTCCAGGCTCATCCCATCCCGGCGCGCCACCGCCAGCACGCACCCGCCCGCCGCTACCGGCAACAGCAGCCCGATCAGCACCGGAAAGGGGACCACCGCACCGAGGGTGAGCAGAGCCCACAGCAGGACCGCGCCCGTGCCGCCCAGGATCACGACCTGGCGGAAGGTCAGACCGTAGAGGATCTTGTCCGGGCGGTCGACGTCGGCGGGAATCTTCACGCTCATCGGCTGGACATCATTCGGTTGGCCGGTCATCGGCGCCTCCGGGTCTTGGGCGGTTCGGTCCACAAGGTGAGCTGCCGGTGCGGCACCGGCCGCCGGGGCATGCCAGGCAGCATCAACTGCCCCGACCGCGGCCGAGGCCGCGCGGGCGCCGCAGCGGCGGGCGCGGCGGGCGGCCGTGGAATGCGGGCGGCCGCGATGGGCAGCGCCGTCTGGACGGGACGTCTGCCCGCGGGCTTGGGCTTGGCGGGGATCGGGAGCGGGAGCTGCATCGCACGTCCTCCTGCACTACTTCGTGGGCCGGGGGCGGCTGCTGGTCCTGCGGGCAACGCGAACGGCGCCGAACCTGCGGACAATGCCGGTGGTGTTGGGCCTGTGGGCAGGGCTGGGTCAGGTGAGGGCCCCGAAGGAAGAGCCGGGCTCGATGGCGGGCCGGCGGGCAGCATCGGGCGAGTCGGCCCGGGAAGAGCAAGGCGGCGCGTCGGTGCCGGCGGCGGAGGTGGTGGAGGCGGCGGGGGTGTCGGGGGTTGGAATCGGACCGTGGCGGCGCGGCCTCGGCGAGGCAGGAGCCTGCCCATCAGGCGGTACAGGACCAGGGACTTCAGCAGTCCGCTCAGCAGGCGCGGCTGCGCCGGCCGCCATACCGTCCGTGCGACCCAGGCCGGGATCCGGACCATGAGCCACAAAAGGCACACCGCCAGCAGCAGATCGGTGACATCCCCGACCGACGGCAACCCCAGAACCGAGCCGCGATCGTCCTCGGAGTCGGTGAACAGCAGCCGGAACGCGGTCGCCAGCACCAGCGACTGGCACACCTGGATCGCCAACAGCCCCGTGATGCCGCGCCACCACAATCGAGCGAGCCCGTCGGTGACCGGCAGGGCGTGCAGCATCAGCGCGATCGGGGCCGCCGCGATCAACACGATGGTGAGCGCGACCCGCACGATATAGACGAACACCAAGCACAGCGCCAGCACCACCGCGCCCAGCGCGATCAGCACCGGGAACAGGTTGGACGGCACCAACTGCGCGGCGATGTATCCGGCGATCACCTCCGCGACCACACCCGGATCGATCGACTCGGCGCCCATCGTCAACAACGCCCTGGACAGGCCGTTGGCCAGCGAGATCGCGTACCCGAGAACGATCAGGCTCAAGTTCGAGGCCAGGAACGCGCCCACCACCCGGGCGACCAGTTGCCCGGGGGTGAGTTCGGTGCCTGGCAGGGAGTGCCCTGCCATGAGTAGGACGCCCCCGGCCGTGATGACCAGCACGAAGCAGGTGTTGGCGATCGTCTGCGCCACACCCCACAGCTCCCGCGCCCGCGACATCTCCGGGGCGTCGAGTTCGGGAGTGCCAAGCACCGTGGCGCCCAGCAGGTCGAAGACCGTCCCGGCCGCCGACGACACCAGATCGGCGAACCACCCGTTCACCGCCTCCTTGGCCTTGCACCCCACGTCCATGAACTCGCACCCCGACTCCTCGCCGCCGCCGGACGTAGTCGGCTCGCCGGCACCTGGTGAAGCGGGCGGGGTGGACGGCGCGGTGGGCTGCGGAGTAGGCGTGGCCGAGGGCTGGACGGCGTCCAAGGGAACGCCGGGCCGCCACGGAGTCAGCAACGGCGTCGGCGAGGCCGACTCGCCGCCGGACGGCGAACTCGACGAGGGCGTCGGGCTCGGTGGCGGCGCGGCCAATGCAACCCCGGCGAGCACCGGCCAAAGGACACCGGCCAAGCCCACGAGGGCGAACACCGCCCTTGCTGCCCGGCAGGCCGCAGGGCCGGGGCTCACGCTTCGCCCACGACCTGCTGAAGCAGCTTCACCAGCACCGGCGCCAGCACCGCGACCGCGTACCCGATCGCCGCATACCGCAGTGTCTTCTTCGCCGCCTCCACCTCACCGGGGTCACCCCCAGCCAAGATGTAGCGAACGCCGCCGATCGTGGCGAACAACGTCGCCAACCCCACCAACAACCCCACCAGCACGTTCCGCAGGTTGTCGATTACCTCGTCCAGCGATTCGGCCGCCGCCAGGCTCGTGCTGGCATCCGCGACACCGGGCACCAGCAGCGCGGTGAGCGCGCAGCCCCCGGTCCACAGCACCGACGCCACCACCAGCGGCTTTCGGGGGCGGGGAGGACGCGTTCCTCGCCGTTGCGTGGGCTCGGGGTTAGAGGTGGGCGGTTCTTCGCACGGCAGTCGGCTGCTGGTGCTACTCGGGTGCGGTCGGTTCGGCATGGCAGCGTCTCCCTGAACGAGTCGGGACTTCGGCTGCCAGTCGAGCCCCGGGGAGGTGGTACCGCCCGAGCGTGGGCGTCCTCCTTCAAAGGGACAGTGTTCTGACGGGCGAATCGCGGCGGGGACCGGATGAACCGTCTGCCCCAGACAGCACCGCCTCACCCGGGTGATCTCGACTGGCACTCATGAAGCACCGCCTCAAGACCCGAACTTCTCCACGCCGCAGAGAGGATTTACCTAGCCTTGACCTCGATCTGATGGCCAACACTGCCGTGTGATGGGCGTTCTCTTGGAGCACTCCCATGTCACGGGAACTCGCCCATCACACTACAAAGTTGCCACACGGCACAGGTCGCATCCGCCACCCTGTGGACGCGCTGCCTCGTCCTCTTCGGCGAGGCAGCAAGGCTTTAGGGGGTGCCGAGCCTCTCGGTCCTCAGCTTGACACCCTCCTCGCAAGCCTGGATGTAGAGGCCCTTGCCAGCTGGGTACTCGGTCTTACCGGCGGCCAGCCCGTCGAGCATTGTCAAGAACTCAGCGCAGCCGATGCCCACCATGTCTCTCTCTGGGGCGGCGTAAAAGTTTCGGACGTCCGCATACGTTTGCGTCGTGCCGTTCTCCGTGTTCCTGGTGATGATCTGCTGGTCTCGAGCCTTCTCTGGGGAAGGTTCGGTAGATCCCTCTGCGCGCTTCATGCCTGCTTCGCATGCCTCAACAAAGAGTGCTTGGCCAGCAGGAAACTTGGCCTCCCTCTGAGCCTCACCGAACGCAGCGATCTCGACGCAAGAAACGCCCATGCCATCGAAGAATCCCTTGGCGGTCTGCTCTCTGACGTCCTTGTAGGTCATCGGGTCAGCCCCCCGGCTCTCCATGACGACCGTGTCTTCCTTGGACTGCTCTCCGGAGCGGTCGTCGGCTCCGCAAGCCGTCAGGACCAGCAGGAACCCGCCCATCAGGGCCAACTTCGCACGCATGGGCGAATGTTAACAGAATCAACCATCAAGGCAGGTGACGTTGGCCTCTGTAAAGTTTGCTCAGGGCGAGTCTCTTGGAGAGAGCTGGCGGCGGACGATCAGCGGGCGATCAGCGGGCGAACGCACCTTGCAGCGCGGTGCTGCACGCGGACCGGCGGGTGTCGTCGTCTGGATACCGTCGACGGCACTCATCGTTGATCCAGTCCGGTCCTTGCTGTACATGCTGCGGTCTTGCGGCACGGGGGCTTCGCTCAGGTGCCGTCGCTTCGCGCTGTGATCCGTTGCTTGCGTTGTTCGAAGCTGGAGACTCGCGATCGCGGCCACTCGTGTCCACCCGGGTCTGCCTTGAAACAGCGCCCTTCTCGGTTCGCCGCCGGTCATGTTCGGACGATTCCGGCTGCCGGGCAACCGGCTCTTCCCGCTGTTCGGCGCGGTCGAACGCCCGGCGGATGTCGGGGCCGGCGACCGGTTCTGGTTCGCCATGGTGCCTGCGGTGTGAGAGGGGAGTGGCGCAGCAGGGGCGTGCGACGCGCCGTTGTACTGGAAGACGGCGGCGGTGCTCACGGCGGCCAGCCCGGCGGTGACCAGTGGCGTGACCCAGCGCCGGTTCGACGTGCGGCGCCGTCGGCGATCGACGCGCCACGGTTCCTGGGGCTCTGGAGGCACGTCGGCGCGCGGAGTCGAGTAGGAGTGTTTCGCCATCCCGAACGACTACCAAGAGTGATCAACGTGTCGCAACGAGGCTTGCCGTGTAGGCGGCCGCGAGCCCCCTCCCGATCTCTTCGCCATTCTCCGGGACGGGCTGAACCAGCCTTGTGCGCCCATCAGGGCCCTCGCGCGCATGGACGTCAGTGGCCACTGGCATGATCAGCGGATGCTGCTCTCTCGCGCCACGCTCTTCCTTGGTTTCACCGCATTGCTGGCCGTCGGCGGTTGCTCGTCGGCCAAGGAGACGCGCCTGGCCGACTGCGTGAAACTGGAGAAGGCCATGGAGCAGTTCCGCAAGGACCGGGAGATGTTCCCGGACTGGTTCGACAGGATCGCCGCGGATGTCCGTGCCGTGCAGCCGGAACTGGAGGACGACCGGGTCGCGGAGCTCGCGGACGACGTGGCGCGGACGCTCGAGGCGAGAGCAGAGTACGAACGTGCCCATCCGGAGGTCCGAGACGGTGAACCGGCGGCTGACGTCCAGTGGCGAGACAGAGAACTGGAGGACGAGTTCCTCACCGCCGCCACAGAGGTCAGCAAGCTCTGCGGCCCTCTTCGCGCCCGCACGCCTGATGGCTTTGAGTGAGCGTTCGGCTGCGGCCTCGTTGCAACGTCCCGGAGTCTTGAGCTGAACGTGACCATCGCGCCGGGTGAATTCGGGCTCGATGACGGTGCTTCATGGGTGCACGGGGATCGGGTGATCGTCATGGGTCACCCAGCGTATGAACCACACACCTTCCACTCCGCACGGTCGGGGAGCCGGGCGCCGTAGCGGCGCCGGGGGCGAGCGGCGCATGCTGCCGCTCACCGTCTGGCTGTGCTCCGACACCACCACCATCGACGAGGATGTCCGTCATAGCGGACTGTTGTCCGGGCTCTGCCCACAGCACCGCCCGGGCGTCGGGCGGGAACTCGCCCGGCACCTGATCACCACGTGTACCCGCGAGGGCGATCTGGTCGCCGAAGCGTTCACCACCGGCGAGGCGATGCTGGCCAGCGCCGCGCGCTTGGGGCGGCGAGGCGTCGCGCTGGTGCCGCACTTCCCGCTCGCACAGCACATCGGTGCCCGCCTGCGCACCACCCTCACCGAACCTCAGCAGAACCGGGTGCAGATGCGGCCGTGTCGACCCGACCAGATGGCCCGTGCCCTGACCGACCATCTCGGTGAGGTCGCTTTGGTGATCGCGGCTCCCGGGCCGGACGAGGCCGGAGGCCACGGGCTCCAAGGCGGCGCTGAACGAGACTGCGCCGGTTGCCAGGCGCGGATGCGGGCCCCCGCCACCGAGCAGTTCGGGCTGTTCCTGGCCGGAGCGTGGCGGGTGCTGCGGCCCGGCGGCGTCCTGGCGATCACCACCACCGCACGCCACCACGGAAGACGATTCGTCGATCCGAGCCCTCGTCTCATCCGCCAGACCCGGTCGGCCGGTTTCTCGTACGCGCAGCACGTCATCGCCCTGCGCGTCCCCGTGGACGGCGACGCGCTCGTCGTCCAGGCTGGCCCCGCCGACCTGGCGCAGCTCAGGGACGACCGGGCGCGAGCGTTGCCGCCCGCCGTGACCGTCCATGCCGACGTGTGTCTGTTCGTCAAGCCCCGGAATGGAGATGCCGCGTGAGGAAGCATGTCCACCACGACCAGAAGGTGCTGTTGCCGTCGGTGCTGGCGACTGGGCAGCGGCCGTCGCGGCTGCAGCGGCAGGGACGCTACACGCGCGAGTCGATGCGGCATCCGGGCAAGATGCTGCCCGCCATCGCCGCCCAGGTCATCTCCGCTTTCACCGAGCCGGGCGACCTGGTCATCGACCCGATGTGCGGGATCGGCACCACCCTGGTCGAAGCGATCCACCTCGGCCGTGACGCCGCCGGGGTGGAGTACGAGCCCGAGTTCGTCCACCTCACCGTCGGCAACCTCCGCCACGCCCACGCCCAAGGCGCCGCCGGGACCCCGCAGCTGATCTGCGGCGACGCCCGCAACATCGCCAACCTCTACGCGTCCTTGCGAGGGAAGGCGGCGCTGGCGCTCACCTCACCGCCGTACGGGTCCCACACCCACGGGCAGGTCCGGTCGAGGCGCGACAACGGCGGCGGCAGCGTCATCAAACGCCACCACCGCTACTCCGCCGACCGCGGCAACCTCGCCCACCAGCCCCTGCCCGCACTGCTGGACGGCTTCGGGCAGGTCCTCGCCGGCACCGCCACCCTGCTGCGCCCGGCCGGAGCCATCGCGGTCACCGTCCGGCCCATCCGCGTCAAGGGTGAGCTGATCGATCTGCCCGGACACGTCATCGACGCCGCCCAAGAGCACGGGCTCGTCCTGACCGGCCGCCATGCCGCTCTGCTCGCTGGACTGCGCGACGGAGGATTGGTGAGTCGGGCCTCCTTCTTCCAGATGCTGGAGACCGGGCGTGTCCGCGATCGAGGCATCCCGGCGTGCGTTACGGCACACGAGGATCTCCTGCTCTTTCAACGGGTCGCGCCCCTGACGGGGGGTGAACGATGAACCGGAAGAAGGCTGTGCCCGACCGGGTCGGCGAGATCCTCGTGGCTCTGCAATCGGGCCTGTGCGGGCGTTGCGGACGCGCCGGCTACGAAACCCGCCGCACCGCCCGCCACGCCGCCCGCATTGCCGCACCCGGCGTCCGGTTGCGCGCCTACCGCTGTGGCAACGCCTGGCATCTGACCACGCCCAGCGGGGACCCGCAGCATATCGACCCGCCCGTCACCGTCGTCCGTCCACCAAGGCTTGACCTCCAGCGACGAGGCGAGCGTCCATACAGGGATCGTTCGGCGGTCCACCCCATCGCTCACCGGTCTGGACAGTCTTGGACTGAGCGCGAAACAGGCGATCTGTGACCGAGAGCAGTGGACGACCGTGCCCGGCCGCTTCGGACGAGCAAGCCGAAGCGGCCGGGGCGGGTTGCGGACGGGACTCGGTGCCGACGCCTCGTCTCGTCTGGAGTGTTGTCGCGGCGGACGATCCGGGCGGGCTGCTGCGGCGTGCCCAGGAACAGGCGATCAAGGAGGTACTGGAATGGGTGCAGACAAGCTGGCTCCGATCCCGCTCGACGCGTTCGGAGCGGGCTCACGGACAACCGGACGACGGCGGCTGACCGGCCCCGGTGGAGGCTCCAAGCCGGTGGGGCCTCTCCGACTCGCCTTCGCGGGACGCACATCCACAGAAGATCAACAGGACCCGACCCTGTCGATTCCGCGACAGCTCAACAACTGCAGAGCGGTCCTTCCCGAACAGGCCATCATCGTCGCGCACTTCTACGACATCGAGTCGGGCAGGAAGCAGCTCGCCGCACGGGGGCGCGGGCGCGGGCACGAGCGCCTGGCGATCCCCGTGCCACGTGACGGAGGCGTCCAGGATCTCCTGGAAGAGGCCGCACGTCCCGACCGGAGATTTGACGCGGTCATCTGCGAGTCGATCGACCGGATCTCTCGTCGGACCTACGTCGGGACGCTTATCGAGAACACGTTGGAAGAAGCCGGCGTGCTGCTACTGGCCTCCGACGAGCCGATCGTGCTCAACGGCAAGAGGGCATCGCAGGTTCTCACCCGGCGCGTCAAGCAGGGCGTCGCCGAGTGGTACGTGCTGGAGCTGCTGGAGAAGTCCTGGGGCGGCTTCGAAACCCACACCAGCCAGGGCTACAACGTGGGTAAGCCTCCCTATGGATTCGTTGCGGAAAAGGTTCCTCATCCGGTGCCCGCCAGGAGAGCCGAGGGAGCCTCGAAGCACACCCTGGCCCCCGACCCCGAGCGGGCGCCCATCGTGCAGCGCATCTACCAACTGCGGGTCGGTGACCGGATGGGTTACCAGGCGATCGCCGATCGCCTCAACCGGGACTTGGACGTCAACCTGCCTCCCGTCCCGGTGGACCCCGCCCGAGCGGTGGGCCGATGGACGGCGTCGTCGGTGCGCGACATCCTGGTGAACCCCAAGAACACGGGCTACATGGTCTGGAACCGCCGGGCGACCAAGACCGACGGCGGTCGGCACAACCCGCCAGAGACGTGGGTGTGGTCGAGCAAACCGACCCATGCGTCGATCGTGAGCATCGAGACCTTTGTCGCGGCGCAGCGGGTCGCCGGAACGCGGGAGCGGTCTCGTAGCGGGCCGGGTAAGAACAGTGCACATCCCGACACCAAGCGTGCCTACTGCTTTCGCTCCCACATCAAGTGCGTCATCTGCGGTCGGCGCATGTTCGGAAAGACGCGTCGCCAGGTCTCCTACTACGCCTGCCAGCCCGCCGCAGGCCGTCGGCCGCCGGGGCACCCGAAGAGCTTGTGGGTGCGGGAAGATCTTCTCCTCGAGGGAGTCGGCGAGTTCCTCACGATGAACGTCTTCGGCGTGCACCGGAAGGAACGGCTCGGCGTCAGCCTGCTGGAGGCGACGGAGAGCGAGGCGCGGGAGCGGCAGGCGAAGATCAAAGCGCTCCGTGAGAAGATCGACGAGATCGAGACTCGCCGGACCCGCCTGCTGCGGAACCTGGAGCACTGCGAGGACGACGGTGACCTGGTCCGCGACATCCGTGCGCGGTCGGCGACGCTGTCGGCCGAGCGGAACGCCAAAGTCGAGGAACTGGCGGAGGCCGAGCGGGACCAGCCGGAGCGGCCGTGTCCCGAGCTGCTGGATCTGCTCCCGACGGGGAAGGTGGATCTCGCCAAGGCCCCCGAGCCCGTACTGCGGCGACTGTTCGAGGCGTTCCGATTGGAGATCCGCTACGACAAGCGAACGGACATCGCGGAGTGCCAGATCACACTCGCGGGCGCAGCAACAACCCGTCAGACGGACGTGGCACAGGATGTCGTGACGGATACAGTAATGGGCGGCGATGATGCCGCCCGTTCCCGTCTGTTGGGTGCCCCCTGCAGGATTCGAACCTGCGCACACGGCTCCGGAGGCCGTTGCTCTATCCCCTGAGCTAAGGGGGCGTGCGCCCTGTGTTGGGCGCGGTAGAAGGTTACCAGGGTTGGCGGGGTGACGCGCACCTGGAATGTTCGCCGTGCGTCGAGGGGTGGAGTGGGCTAACTTCGTGGCCGTGACCGAGCCACTGGGACGCGTGCTGGTCGTCGATGATGACGAGGTGATCCGCCAGCTCATCGCCGTGAACCTGCAGTTGGAGGGGTTCGAGGTGTCGACGGCGGTGGACGGTCAGGACTGCCTCGACAAGGTGGGCGAGGTCAGGCCGGACGTCATCACGCTGGACGTCATGATGCCGCGGCTGGACGGGTGGGTGACGGCGATCCGGCTGCGGGAGGACCCGGCGACGGCGCACATCCGGGTCGCGATGATCACCGCGCGGGCGCAGGAGCACGACGTCCGGCGGGGGCACGAGATCGGTGTCGACGCTTATGTGACGAAGCCGTTCGATCCGAACCAGATGATCCAGACGGTCCGGAAACTCGCGGCTGTGTCCAGATAGTGGTCAGATAGTCTCATCCGGGTGACTCCTGCCGATGTGAGCGCCGCCCTGGTGGCGGGGTTGCGCGATGCCGCGGCCCGGGGGGAGTTCGCGGGGGACGTGCCCGCGGACGTGCCCGTGTTCGCTCGGGGGCCCGGGGTGTTCGAGAGCCCCGTGGCGCTGCGGCTGGGGCTCGATCCGGAGGTCGTCGCGCGGTGGGTCGGTGGTGTCGTTTCGCGGGGGTTCGTCCGGGTCAGTGTGGGCGTGGACGAACTGGTGGAGCGTGTCCGGAGTGATCCTGGTTACGGGGTTGCGCGGGTGCCGGCGTTCCGGTGGGACGAGTGGCCGCGGACGTTCGAGAATCCCGGGTTCGTCGTGCGGTACGCGTATGCGCGGGCGTGCTGGGCCGTCCGGTGGGCTCGCGAGGTAAAGGTTCCGGAGGGTTCGCTGGTGCGGGCGGAGCCGGAGGAGTTGGCGGTGGTCTCCTTGTTGGGAGACTTCCCTGGGCGTGCGGCTCAGGCGGAGCGGGAACGGGACGCCAGGCCGTTGGTGTTGTGTCTGGAGAAGGTTGCCGGGGCGTACCACGACGTGCATGAACGTTGTCCCGCCGCGGACGGAGGACGGGTCGCCTTGGCCGAGGCGGTGTCGCGCGTCCTCGGCAACGGCCTGAACATGATCGGTGAGACCCCTAGAGAGCGAATATGAGCCGTGTACATCCTGCCGGTCCCCGGCATGCCGACGTCCTGCCCGAAGACCACCCGGCGGGGCCGGCTGAGGATCTGAACGCACTCGATGTGCGGGTGTGGCCCCGGAACGCCGCCCGGGAGGACGGCGCCATGACCGTGGGCGGTGTGGACGTGCGGGATCTGGCCCGGGAGTACGGGACGCCCCTGTACGTCTACGACGAGGACGACGTGCGGGGCCGGATGCGCGAGTACGCGGCGGCTTTCCACGACGGTGACGTCCACTATGCGGGCAAGGCGTTCCTGTGCGGGGCCATGGTCAAGTGGCTCAACGAGGAGGGGCTCGGTCTGGACGTGTGCAGTGGCGGGGAACTCGCGGTGGCGTTGGCCGCTGGGTTTCCGACCGAGCGCATTACCTTGCACGGAAGCAACAAGGCCACGTGGGAACTGGAGAAGGCCCTCGAGGTGGGGGTCGGACGGATCGTGCTCGATTCGTTCGAAGAGATCGCGCGGTTGGGCTATCTGGCCCGTGAGCGCGGGGTTCGGCCCAAGGTGATGGTGCGTGTGACCACGGGGGTGGAGGCGCACACGCACGAGTTCATCGCGACGGCCCACGACGACCAGAAGTTCGGGTTCTCCCGGAGTTCGGGCGCCGCGCTCGAGGCGGTTCGGCGGGTGCTGGCGCTCGAGCAGCTGGAACTGGTGGGGCTGCACAGCCACATCGGCTCGCAGATCTTCGACGTGGACGGGTTCGAGGTCGCGGCGCACCGGCTCGCGGAGCTGCTCGTGGCGATCCGGGACGAGCACGGCATCGAGCTCCCGGAACTCGATTTGGGCGGCGGGTACGGGATCGCGTACCTGCCGGACGAGGAGCCGCACGACCCGAAGGCGATCGCGGACGGGCTCCGCGAGATCGTCGCGCGGGAGTGCCGGGCGTACGAGCTGGCGATGCCGCGGCTGACGGTGGAGCCGGGGCGCGCGATCGCCGGTCCGGGGGGCGTCACGCTGTACGAGGTCGGCACGGTGAAGGACGTCGAGGGGCTGCGCACGTACGTGTCGGTCGACGGGGGGATGAGCGACAACCTCCGCACCGCGCTGTACGGGGCCGAGTACACCGGCGTGCTGGCGAGCCGGTCGTCCGATGCCCGGCCGATGCTCAGTAGGCTTGTCGGCAAGCACTGCGAGAGCGGCGACATTGTGGTGCGCGACCTGTGGTTCCCCGAAGATATTGCGGCGGGGGACCTGGTCGCGGTCGCGGCGACGGGTGCGTACTGTCGTTCGATGGCCAGTAACTACAACCACGTCCCGAAGCCCGCCGTGGTGGCGGTGCGGGACGGCAGGTCGCGCGTGATCGTCCGGCGGGAGGGCGTCGAGGACCTGCTGCGGCTGGATGCGGAGGTCGAAGCGTGAAACGCCGACTGCGGGTGGCGCTGCTCGGGTGCGGCGTCGTCGGCACGGAGGTCGTGCGGCTGCTGCACGAGCAGGCGGACGACCTGGCCGCGCGGGTGGGCGCGCCGCTGGAGCTGGCCGGGGTCGCCGTGCGGCGGCCCGACCGGGTCCGCGCGGGCGTCCCGGCGGAGCTGGTCACGACGGACGCGCAGGCGCTGGTCACCCGGGACGACATCGACATCGTCATCGAGGTGATCGGCGGGATCGAGCCGGCGCGGACGCTGCTCCTCGAGTCGATGAAGTCGGGCAAGTCCGTCATCACGGCCAACAAGGCGCTGCTGGCGGAGGACGGCGCGACGCTGTTCGCCGCCGCGCGCGAGTACGGCGCGGACCTGTACTACGAGGCGTCCGTCGCGGGCGCCATCCCGCTGCTGCGCCCGCTGCGGGACTCGCTGGTCGGCGACCACGTGCACCGGGTGCTGGGCATCGTGAACGGCACCACGAACTACATCCTCGACCAGATGGACACGCATGGCGCGGGGTTCAACGACGCTCTGGAAGAGGCCCAGGCGCTGGGGTTCGCGGAAGCGGATCCCACGGCCGACGTGGAGGGGTTCGACGCGGCGGCCAAGGCCGCCATCCTGGCGCAGCTCGCTTTCCACACGCCCGTCACCGCGGCGGACGTGCACCGGGAGGGCATCACGGAGGTCAGCCCGGGCGATGTGGCGGGCGCCAAGGGCATGGACTGCGTCGTCAAGCTGCTGGCCATCTGCGAGCGGATCCCGTCCGAGGACGGACGCAACGGGCGCGGGGTGTCGGTGCGGGTCTATCCCGCGATGATCCCGCGGTCGCACCCGCTGGCGAGCGTCCGGGACGCCTACAACGCCGTGTTCGTGGAGGCGGAGTCGGCCGGGTCGCTGATGTTCTACGGCGCGGGCGCGGGCGGCGCCCCGACGGCGTCGGCGATCCTCGGCGACCTGGTCGCGGTGGCGCGCAACGTCGCCGGGGGCACGCCGGGCCCGGTCGAGGTGACGTACGCGAAGCTGCCGGTGCTGCCGATGGGCGAGACCGTCACCCGCTACTACATCCAGCTGGACGTGGCGGACGAGGCGGGCGTCCTCGCGACCGTGGCGGAGGAGTTCGCCCGGCACGGGGTGTCGATCCAGGCCGTCCGGCAGGTCGGGACGGGCGAGGACGCGCAGCTCGTCGTGGTGACGCACCGGGCGCCGGACGCGGCGCTGTCCGCGACGGTCGAGGGCCTGCGGGGGCTGCCGATCGTCCGCGAGGTGGCGAGCGTCATGCGCGTCGAGGGCGAGGACTGACGCGGGGCGCGTCCGGCGCGTCCCGCACGCACTAGAATTCGCACGACATCGCAGGTCGTGCGGCGGTCTGGGTAGGGACCGCAGGTCGGCAAGGAGAACGACGTGAACCCCAACGCCCGCGCGTGGCGCGGCCTCATCGAGGAGTACCGTGACCGGCTCCCGGTGACGGAGAAGACCCCCGTCGTCACGCTGCTGGAGGGCGGCACGCCGCTCGTCCCGGCCCACCGGCTGTCCCAGCTGACCGGCTGCGAGGTGTACCTGAAGGTCGAGGGCGCGAACCCGACCGGCTCGTTCAAGGACCGCGGCATGACGGTCGCGATCAGCAAGGCGGCCGAGGAGGGCGCGAAGGCGGTGATCTGCGCGTCCACCGGCAACACCTCGGCGTCGGCGGCGGCGTACGCGGTGCGGGCCGGGATGACCTGCGCGGTGCTGGTGCCGCAGGGCAAGATCGCGATGGGCAAGCTGGCGCAGGCGCTGGTGCACGGCGCGCGGCTGCTGCAGGTCGACGGCAACTTCGACGACTGCCTCGAGCTGGCGCAGAAGCTCGCGGTGGACTACCCGGTCGCGCTGGTCAACAGCGTGAACAAGTACCGGCTGCAGGGGCAGAAGACGGCCGCGTTCGAGATCGTCGACGCGCTCGGCGACGCCCCGGACGTCCACTGCCTCCCGGTCGGCAACGCCGGCAACATCTCGGCCTACTGGATGGGCTACAAGGAGTACGCGGAAGGCGGGGAGGCGTCGCGGCGGCCGCGGATGCTGGGCTTCCAGGCGAGCGGCGCGGCGCCGTTCGTCAAGGGCGAGCCGGTGCTGAAGCCGCAGACGATCGCGACCGCGATCCGCATCGGCAACCCGGCGTCGTGGGACCTCGCGGTCAACGCGCGGGACGAGTCGGGCGGCGCGATCGACTCGGTCACCGACCGGCAGATCCTCGCCGCGTACCGGCTGCTGGCCCGCGAGGAGGGCGTGTTCGTCGAGCCGGCGTCCGCGGCGAGCGTCGCGGGACTGCTGCAGGCGAGCGAGCGGGGCGGCGTCGAGCGCGGCGCGAAGGTCGTCTGCACGGTGACCGGAAACGGCCTCAAGGACCCCGACTGGGCGATCTCCGGGGCGCCCGCCCCGACGACCGTGAAGGTCGACGCGCACGCCGCCGCCTCCGCGCTGGGCCTGACCTAGATGGGGCGGCCGCAGGCGCCGGTGACGGTGCGGACGCCCGCGACCAGCGCGAACCTGGGGCCGGGCTTCGACTCGCTGGGCCTGGCGCTGACGCTGCACGACGACGTCGAGGTCGCGCCGACCGACGACGCGACGGCCATCGAGGTGGACGGCGAGGGCGCCGAGGTCGCCGACCGGGGCGAGCGGCACCTGATCGTCTCGACGCTGCGGGCCGGGTTCGACCGGATCGCCGAACTGGGCGCGTCCGGTCCGGGCCAGCCGAAGGGCTTCCGGCTGCGGTGCCGCAACCGGATCCCGCACAGCCGGGGGCTCGGGTCGTCGTCGGCCGCCATCATCGCCGGGCTGGTCGCCGCGCGCGCGCTGCACCCGGACGGTTCCGTGCTGGACGACGACGAAGTGCTTCGGCTCGCGACCGAGATCGAGGGGCACCCCGACAACGTCGCGCCGTGCCTCGCGGGCGGGCTGACCGTCGCGTGGACGACACCGGACGGTCCGCGCCTCGTGCGGCTCGACCCTCGGATCGACCAGGCCGTGGCGTTCGTCCCGGAGCAGCGTCTGGCCACCGAGCGCGCGCGCGGGCTGCTGCCCGAGACCGTCCCGCACGCGGACGCGGCCGCGAACGCCGGACGGTCCGCGCTGCTCGTCGCCGCGCTCACCGCGGGCCTCCACGGCGCACTCCTGGACGCCACGGAGGACCGGCTGCACCAGGATTACCGGGCCCCCGCGATGCCGGAATCCGCGGCGCTCGTGGCGCGGTTGCGCAACGCGGGCGTCCCCGCCGTGATTTCCGGGGCAGGTCCTACTGTCCTGGCCTTCACAACTGCATCACAAGTTGATTCGATGGGGCTTGAAGTGGGTAATGGGTGGCACGAACACCCGTTGCAGGTCGCGGTCCGCGGCGCACGCGTCGTGGCCGGTGAACCGCCCGTCCGGCCCTGACCCCCGGCACCGCTGGAGCGCGCCCGCACACCGCTCCCGCCGGTACCGGATCCGGCGAGATCCACCGAGGTAAAATGCGAAGACATCGACCTCTGGGGAATAGCAGTGCGCCCTGGTGATGTTAGGCTGAATGCCGCACCAGATGCCCCGTTCGGGGCAGCGTGCTCGTCAGCCGCGCGTCGCCAGATCGGCCCTTCGGCCGTGTCGGTCCCGCGTACTAGGCTTCCCGAGACCGTGACATCCCGATGTCAGGCATTCCAGCGAAACTTCGGACGTGGCGGGACCCGGGACACGCACGAGCGAACCGTCCCGACCATCATCTGGCTGTGCCCAGACATCGCGGCTCGCGACCCCATCGTGAGCAGCGGAGCCCGACTCGGCGCCCCCGCCGGGCCGCACTACCGGGTTGACTGGCCGAACGCCGGCCAACACCCGCTCCCTGGGAAGGACCCTTAGTGAGCGAATCCAGCGAACTCCTGACGGACGCATCCGGCACGACCGCCGTCGAGGCCGGCGCGGAGCCCGCCGCCACCCCCCGGCGCCGCCGGCAGGGCACCGGCCTGTCGGCCAAGGTGCTTCCTGAGCTGCGGCAGATCGCGTCCGAGCTCGGCATCACCGGCACGACCGGGATGCGCAAGAGCCAGCTCATCGCCGCCATCCAGGAGAAGCAGGGCGGGGCCCAGGAGCAGGGCTCGGCGGGGAGCGAGCAGGGAGCCGCTGCCCCGGCCAAGACCGAGCGTCCCCGGCGCACCCGCACCGCCGCCAAGCGCGACGCGTCCGACGACGCGGCCACGGCCACGGCGGCGCCCGAGCAGGCGCCCGCCGACAAGCCCGCCGACCGCGGCGACAAGGCCGCCGACCAGGCCGAGCAGCCGCAGAAGGCCGCCGACAAGGGCGACAAGGCGGAGAAGGCCGAGCAGCCGCAGAAGGCCGCCGACAAGCCCGAGCGCGGCGACAAGGGGGAGCGCGGCGGCCGGCAGAACGGGCGCGCGGCGTCCGACGGCAGGTCCGACCGCGCCGAGCGGCAGGGCCGTGACGAGCGGCAGAGCCGCGACGGCGACGACGACACCCAGGGCGGACGCGAGCGCGGCGAGGGCCGCGACGGCCAGCGCGACCGCGGTGAGAACCGCGAGGGCGGCGGCCGCCAGCGGCAGCGCGGCCGCGACCGCGACGGCCAGGGCGGCCGGCAGCGCGGCGAGGGCCGCGACCGCGACGGCGGCCGCGACCGCGACGGCGGGCGCGACGGCCAGGGCGGCGGCCGGCACGACGACGACGACGGCGGCGGCCGCGGCCGGCGCGGGCGCCGGTTCCGCGAGCGCAACCGCGGCCGCGGCCGCGAGCGCTACGAGGAGCCGGTGATCAGCGAGGACGACGTCCTCATCCCGGTCGCGGGCATCCTCGACATCCTGGACAACTACGCGTTCGTCCGGACGACCGGCTACCTGCCGGGGCCGAACGACGTGTACGTCTCGCTGTCGCAGGTCCGCAAGAACGGGCTGCGCAAGGGCGACGTCATCACCGGCGCCGTCCGGCAGGCCCGCGAGGGCGAGCGGCGCGAGAAGTTCAACGCGCTCGTCCGGCTCGACACCGTCAACGGCATGGAGCCGGAGCAGTCGAAGGGCCGCGTCGACTTCTCCAAGCTGACCCCGCTGTACCCGCAGGAGCGGCTGCGCCTCGAGTCCGACCCGGGCGTCCTGACGACCCGGATCATCGACCTCGTGTCGCCGATCGGCAAGGGGCAGCGCGGCCTGATCGTGTCGCCGCCGAAGGCCGGCAAGACGATGGTGCTCCAGGCGATCGCCAACGCGATCACCAAGAACAACCCGGAGTGCCACCTGATGGTCGTCCTGGTGGACGAGCGTCCGGAAGAGGTCACCGACATGCAGCGGACGGTGAAGGGCGAGGTCATCCACTCGACCTTCGACCGTCCCGCCGAGGACCACACCACGGTCGCCGAACTGGCCATCGAGCGCGCCAAGCGGCTCGTCGAGCTCGGCCACGACGTCGTCGTCCTGCTCGACTCGATCACCCGCCTCGGCCGCGCCTACAACCTGGCGGCCCCGGCCTCCGGGCGGATCCTGTCCGGTGGTGTCGACTCGACCGCGCTGTACCCGCCGAAGCGCTTCTTCGGCGCCGCGCGCAACATCGAGAACGGCGGCTCCCTGACGATCCTCGCCACCGCCCTGGTCGAGACCGGGTCGCGGATGGACGAGGTCATCTTCGAGGAGTTCAAGGGCACCGGCAACATGGAGCTCAAGCTCAACCGGCAGCTCGCGGACAAGCGGATCTTCCCCGCGGTGGACGTCGACCAGTCCAGCACCCGCAAGGAGGAGATCCTCATGGCCCCCGAGGAGCTGCGGGTGGTCTGGCAGCTCCGCCGGGTGCTGCACGCGCTCGACACCCAGCAGGCGCTGGAACTCCTCATCGAGAAGATGAAGGAGACCAAGTCGAACGCCGAGTTCCTCCTGCAGGTGCAGAAGACCACGGTGTCCGACGACCGCTGACGCGTCGCACGTCGCCCCCGTCCGGCTCGTCCGGGCGGGGGCGACGCGTGTCCGGGCCCCCATGGTGGGGTTTTCCCCACCACCGAACTACAGGTGGACGTCATGGCGGCCCCACCCCCCGTCGAGCACTCTTGAACCGTACGGAGAGCGAACCGCGGAGGGGTGACATGGGCGGGTTGAGCACGGTGCCGGGCGGCGGCGCCGCAAGGCCGGGACGGTCGGTGGTGCGCGCGTCCTGGCGGCCGCTGGACATGGCGCGTTCGTCCATCACGTGGCGGGCCGCGGCCTACCAGCTCGTCGGCCTCGCGTTCGGCGTCGCCTGGTTCATGGTGCTGGTGACCGGCGTCGCGCTGTCCGCGGGCCTCCTGATCATCTGGGTCGGGGCGCCGCTGGCGGCCCTGCTCCTCCTCCTGTGGCGCGCCGGCGCGGTCTTCGAGCGGGCGCTGATGAAGGGCGCCTACGGCGTCACGATCCCGAGCCCGTACCGGCCGATGCCCGAGGGCAACCTGTTCCGGAAGCTGAAGTCCATGGCGGGCGACCCCGCCACCTGGAAGGACTTCGCGTACTTCGCGCTCCTCTTCCCCGTCACGCTCATCGAGTTCACCGTCTCGGTGATGCTCTGGACGGCGACCGGGGTGCTCCTCGCCGCGCCGGTGGTCGTCCTCCTCGGCGAGGACATGCGCATCCAGATCGGCGACCTCGTCTACTTCCCGCAGAACCTCTTCGAAGCGCTGCCCGCCTTCGCCGCCGGCTGCGCCCTGCTCGTCCTGGCCATGTACGTGACGCGGGCGATGGGCATCGGGCACGCCCTGTACGCGGTGTTCCTCCTCGGCCCGAACGCGTCCCAGACGGAGGCCCGCCGGCAGCAGGCCCGCGCCGACCGCCTCCAGGCCAGCCGCGCCCGCGGCGTGGACGCCGCCGAGGCCGAGCGCCGCCGCATCGAACGCGACCTGCACGACGGCGCCCAGCAGCGCCTGCTGGCCGTCGCGATGGACATCGGCCGCGCCCGCGCCAAGCTCGAGGACGACCCCGAGGGCGCCCGCGCCCTGATCGAGCAGGCCCACACGGGCACCAAGGAGGCCATCTCCGAACTGCGCGACCTGGCCCGCGGCATCTACCCCGCCATCCTCACCGACCGCGGCCTCGACCCCGCCCTGTCGGGTCTCGCCGCCCGTGCCCCCGTCCCCGTCGAGGTCGACGTCGACCTCCCGGAGCGTCCCCCGGCCGCGGTCGAGAGCATCGCCTACTTCATCGTCGCCGAGTCCCTCGCGAACATCGCGAAGTACGCCCGCGCCACGCGCGCGTCCGTCCGGGTGGCGCGCGAGGACGCCTGGGTCGTCGTCGAGGTCATCGACAACGGCGTCGGCGGCGCCGTCGCCGCCCCCGACGGCGGCCTCGCCGGCCTCGCCGACCGAGCCGCCACCATCGACGGCATGCTGATCGTCGACAGCCCGCCCGGCGGCCCCACGATCATCCGCGCCGACCTCCCCTGCACCTGGTAACCGCCCCCACCGACACCC
>NZ_QHJN01000101.1:0-30459 GCF_003947565.1 Actinomadura sp. WAC 06369
CTGGTGGGGTAGAGCTCTTCTGCATCGGGGTGGGGGATGAGGAGTTCGATGCGGTCGCGGTGGCTCTTGGCGAGGAGTTCGGTGGCCATGGCGCGGGCGGTGGCGGGTGCGGCCTGGCCGGTCAGGCCGAGGCTGAGCCCTGCGAGAGGCAGGGTGACCGGACGGCCGGCGCGGGTGCCGAGCGTGATGTGGTCGGGGGCCGGTGTGGCGATGTCCTGGGCGACGAGTTCGGTGTCGGATGGGATGGAGGCGTCGCGGTCGGCGTAGGTGTCCAGGTGGGCTTTGCGGACTTCGGCGACCGGCTTGGGCGTTGCTGGATCCGGGGCGGACGCGGCTGTGGGGTCGCCGTTGTTAAGGGCGGCATGGTGTCGGCGGCGATGCAGGCGGGTGGCGGCCAGGGCGATGCTGAGCGCGGTTGCGAGGCCGAAGCCGATGTACGAACCCGACCGCAGCGTGATGGCGAAGGAGTCGTTCGCCTCGTGCGCGGAGCGCGGGGACGGTGTGGACGGCCGGTCTGGTGACGGCTCGGTGTGCCTCGGGACTGGGAAGGACGGCGTGGTCGTGGGGTGGTCGGTCGGTTCCGTCGAGGTCGGCGGCGTGTCGGAGCTGCCGTCTTTCTGCGGCGGGTGTGGGGTGTTCGGGGTGTCGGCGGGCTCGGGCGGCGCTGGCCGGTCGGCTTCCTCCGTGGCCTTGGCGTCCGTCCGAATTTCGGGGAGGCGGAGACGTTGGCCGGGGTACAGCTTTTCGGGGTCGGTGAGGGACGGGATGCCTGAAGGCTGGTCGAGGGGACGGCTGGCTTTGAAGATCTCGGGGTAGAGGTGGCCGGAGCCGTAGGTGTCGTCGGCGATGCCCCAGAGGGTGTCGTCCTGCTGGACCGTGTACGTCTCCCCGCTCGGAGCGCTGGGCCGTTCGCCCATCGGGGCCGCGTTGCCGATGAGCGGCGTCCGGCCATCGACGACGGAAGTACCGGCGGTCTCCTCGACGCTCTCGGTGGTGGACGCCTGCGGTGCGGCGGCGGTGGCCGTGTGGGCGGCGGCCGCCGGCGTGGTGAGGGCGGCGGTCGTGCTGAAGGCAAGTGTGGCGGTCGCGACCATGTCCCGGACGAGCAGCTGCAGCGGACGGGCGGGGCGCGGCAGGGACGGCGTTGGGCGTCCGGCGAGGTGGCCGATCGTTTCGATGCAGGTGGCGAGGACGAACACCAGCCAGGCCGTCCAGCCCAGCAGGCGGACGGCGCCGAGGAACAGGCGCTGGTCGGTGTCGGGACTCATCAATGTCGTGGTGAGTTCGTCCCAGGTCGGCAGCCGGTCCGGGACGGGTGATCCGGCGACGGCGTGCAGGCCGATCGGGAATCCGATGAGGAGGACGCCGAACAGGAGCAGTGCGCCCAGGCCGCGCAGGATCTCGGCACTACGGGAGCGGGGTGTGGTGGTCATGGCCGGTGTGGTCCTTGTACTCCGGTGGTCAGGTTCGCGGTGGCGGCGGCCTCGGCCCGCAGGTGGGAGATGCCGATGACCGGGAGGAACAGCGCGGGTTCGGTGATGGTGACCTGGACGCGGATGGTGTGGGTGCCGACGGCGGTGACGGTGCCGGTGTAGCCGCCGGTCCGGAGGTAGTGGCGGGCGGCGGCGATGGCGGCGTCGCGGTCCACGACGAACTCGCCATCGGTGTACGCGCGGTGGAGGTCGACGCGTCCGGCGCCGGTGCGGGCGGCTTCCTGGGCGGCGGTGGTGGCGTTCTGGCGTGCTTCGAGTTTGCGTTCGAAGTCGACGACGGCGCCGAAGAACACCACGACGACGAGGGTGATGATGACGGCGAAGATGCTGATGCTGCCCTCGTCCGACCGCAGGCGAGGATGTCTCATCGTCGGGTCACCGGCCTCGGTAGGGGTCGATGGGGGAACGGTGGGTCTTGGTGACGGTGCGGGAGCCCGGCAACCCCGGTAGCGCGAGGTCGGCCAGGTCGATCTCGCAAGTGACGTGCGCGGACACGGCGGCCGGTTCGCCGACCGGGCGGTCGAAGCCGGTCAGGTCTAGCCGCACGGTCGGGTCGCAGTGCAGGCCGCGGTTGCGCAGGGTGGCCAGCGCACTGGACGTTGCCGCGTGCTGGGCGTGCGCGGCGGTGCGGGCGATGGACGCCTGGCGGGCGGCGTCGGCGGCGGCCTGGGCGACGGTGGCGCTGCCGTGCTGGATCCGCATCGCGACCAGCAGCCCGGCCAGGAACAGGACGAACAGCGGCGCGAGGACCGCCACCTCGACGACCGCGTTGCCGGCGTCCCCACCCCGCCGCATCCGCTGGACGAGGCCGGTCATGGCTGCCCAGGCACGGTGAAGCGCTCGCGGGCGCCGCGCGCGGTGCGGGTGACGTCGATGCGGACGCCGGGCAGCAGCGATGGCGCGTACCCGCTCACCCGGACGACGATGGTGTTCTGGCCGGTCACGGTGGTGTCGGGTGCTTGCAGGACGGGCTCGGCGCGCGCGAATGCCAGCGCGGCCGCGCGTCCCTGGGCGGGGGTGCCGTGGTGGGCGCGGGCGGCGCGCAGTCCTTCCTCGGCGGCGGCGAGTGCGACGTCGCGGGCGACCGAGACCAGCACCGCTTGCGCGAGCGCGAGGAACAGCAGCGCGACGGCCGGGAACACGATCGCGATGGCGACGGACGCCGATCCGGCGTCCCGCCGCCACCACGGCGTGGACATCGTTGGGTGCGGGGTCATGGGCCGGTGGCTCCGGGGATCTTGTCGATCCAGCCTTCGACCTTCTCTGAGGCGGCGAGGTAGATGGTGAAGGCCAGCCCGGCGAATCCGGCCACGATGATGATGGTCTCGACCGTGCTCGATCCCCGGTCGGGGTGTTCGCGCATGGCGGCGAGCAGGCGGGCGCGGTGGTTGAGGGCGGCGACCGTGAGGCGTGTGGCCGCGGTGGTGAGTTTGTGCATGGTTCCCCCGAACATGAGTGGACCGTTTTCAGCCGGCTCCCAGGAGCTTGGAGAAGAACGGAAAGCCGATCAGGATCACGAAGCCGAGCATGAGCAGCGAGGTCGGCACCCACATCGCGGTGGTGCGCGAGTTCGCCTCCGAGCGGGCGGCGGCCGAGGCCTCGTGCCGCATCGAGCCGATCTTGGCGACCAGGACGTCGTGCATCTTGGCGCCCTCGCCCCCGGCGATCTGCGCGGTGTGGGCCAGGTCGACCAGGTCCGGCACGTTGATCTCCTCACCCAGGTCCGCCAGCGCCCGCCACGGCTGCTGCTGGGCGTGCCGGGCACGGGACAGGGCCTGATGGACGCGCTGGAACGGCCACCCGCCGGTGATCTTCGCCGGTTCCTCCAGCGCGGCGTTCAGCGCGGCGCCGGCTTCGCGTTCCAGCACGACGAGCTGGAGGTAGGAGGTGAAGGCGTAGCGGAAATCGCGGCGCCGGGCCCGGGCGGTCGAGCGGACGTTGTAGTCCGGGACCATCGCCAGCACCACAGCCAATCCCAGCCCGACCAGCACCGGCAACGCCCAGGACGGCGAGCCCCCGGTGACGGCGACGAGCGCGGCGAACAGGGCGGGGATGGCAAGGCCGGTGAGGAAGAGGGCGAACTTGTCGAGCATGAACCGCTCCACGGTTCGTCCGAGCAGAGCCAGGTCGGCGCGTGGGACGGCGAGCATCCCGGCCGGACGGGCCAGGTGTTCGGCCAGCCAGTGGCCGAGGCGCTCACTCCCGCTCGCCGCCTCGGCCGCGGGCATCGCCGATGGCAGCGGCGTGGGCTGAATCCGCGCCAAGGCGGCGTCCAGCCGAGGCGGCGCGGGACGCAACTCACGGACGATGAGGACGACGCCGAGCGCACCCAAGCACCCGACCAGCGCGGCCAAGACCGTCACCGCGACACCTCCGCCCGGACGTCCGCACGGGTGTGGAGGAAGCGGGCGCCGGTCGACAGGACCGACAGCCGCCGCATCCACCACAACCCCACCGCATAGATCCCCGCCACGACCGCCAGCACCATCTGCCCGAGCGGGGTGCCGTACGGGTCGGCGAGCGTCTGCGACGTCGCGAACAACAGACTCAGGATCCCAACGGACGCCACGATCACGATCAACGTCGTGCGCAGACTCGCCCGCTCGGCCTCCACGTCGCGCCGGACGATGACCTCGTCCTCGACGGCGTCGGCCAGCAACCCGAGCGCCTCACGGGTCCCCGGGCCGCGCCGCCGGGCGGCCAGGATCAGCGCGCACGCGATCAGGTCGCCGATCGGGTCGTCGAGGTCGTCGGCGAAAGCCCGCAGCGCCTGCTCGGTCCCGGCGTGGTTGTTCAACCGCCCCGCCAGCACCTCCACCTGCGGACGAATCGCCGCCGGGGCGACGCGGAGGCTGTCGGCCAGCGCCTGCTCCAGGCCACGGCTGGCGCCGATCATCTCCGCCAGCCGCCGCGACCACTGCGCCAGCGCCTCCAACCGGACGATCCGCCGCTGCGGCGCACGTCCCGACAGCATCGGCGGCAACGCGTACGCACCGGCGGCGACCGCGAGCGCGGCCACCGGCCACCCGGTCAGCAGCAGTACCGCCAGCCCGGCACCGACCCCGGCCAGCAGCCGGTTCCGCCGCCCGGGCCACGCCGGTGAACGCACCACCATCTGCAGCCGCGACGGCGGACGACTCTCCCGGACGGCCGGGTCGGCCCCGCGGACTGCTGCGGCGAGCACGACGACGCCCCCGGCGCCGCACAGACCGGTGAGCGCGGCGAGCAGGTCCGTCATGACCAGCCACCGCCCGCCACGGCGAGCAGGTCCGGGTCGAACCCGCAGGCGGCCAGGTCGTCCAGCAGTGTCGCGCTGACGTGCCCGCCCGCCGGGGTGGCGCGGCCGTCCTCCCCGGGAACGAAGATGTGGTTGCGGGTCGGCTCGGCCGAGTCGGCGGGCGGGCCGACCTCCATCACCTGGGAGACGAACCGCTCGTTGCTCGCCGGGTCGCGCCGCAGATACACCACCAGCGGCTCCGCGAGACCGAACATCAGATGCAGATCCTCGACCGAAAGGCCGAGGTCGGCGCGGCGGCCCAGCTGAACCACCCGGTTGAACACGTGCTCGGGACGATGGACGTGCAGGGTGCACATCGAGCCCCGCGCACCCGAGTACATCACCTCCAGCATCGGCGCCAGCTCCCCATGCCGCGCCTCGCCCACGATCACCCGATCGGGGTTCAACCGCAGGCACGCCGGCACCAGATCCTGCAACCGCACCTCGCCCGCACCCTCGGCGTTGGCCTGGCGCGCCTCCATCGCGACCACGTCCGGGTGCCGATGAGCCAAGGACGGGTCGTCCAGAAACAACTCGAAGTCGCTCTCCAGCGTGATCAACCGCTCGGACGCAGGGATCTCACCCGCGAGCGCGCGCACGAGGGTGGTCTTGCCGGTGTTGACCTCCCCGCACACGATGATGTTCCGCCGCGCCCGCACCGCCGCCGACAACAACTCCTGCAACGGCGGCGTCAACGTGCCGCCGGCGGTGAGCTGCTCCAGGGTGATGTCGACCAGGCGGTGCACCCGGATCGCCAGATGCGGACGCCGCGACACCCACCCGACGACCGCGAGGCGCACCCCGCCCGGCAGGGCGACGTCCAGCAGTGGGGAGGCGTGCGAGAACTCCCGGCCGGTGTTGCCGCGCCGCGCCAGAAGCTGCACCCACTCGATCAGGTCCTCGTCGGTCTCGGCCACCGCCGGGCCCGGCTTCTTCACCCCGCTGGTGTAGGTCACCCACGTCTCGCGGCAGCCGTTGACGACGATGTTCTCCACGTCCGCGCTGTCCAGGAACGGCTGCAACGGGCCGAGCCCGAACCGGCGATCGAACACCAGCCGCGCCACCTGCCGCTGCACCTCGACCGGAACCGTCCGCCCCGCCGACATCTGCTCGTGCGCCCAGACTTGCACCTGCGCCTCGATCAGATGCCACGCGCGCGCCCGGTCCAGGTCGTCGGCCAGGACGTCCGCCAACTGCGTCGACACCTCGCGTACGGCGGCCCAGCCGTCCACCTGCGGAACGCGTGGGGCGACGACGGTCCCCGCAGACGATGGGGGCGTAGAGGTCCATCCTGTTTGCTTCATCGCCGCACCTTCCCGAATGCTCGAACCGGTACCCGTGGGCGTGGAACTTGCTTCGCTTCGGGTTCGGCCATGGCCGTACGGAGGCGGCGTCCGAGGGACTCCAGCGAACGCATCAGCAAGGACGTCCGGAACGTCATCCGCGGCCTCGCGCCGTCCGACAACACTCGCGCCTCATTCGGGGAGAACGCCGGCTCGCCCAGAACCGGAAGCTTCAGCGCGCGCTCGACCTCTGCCGCGCTGTACGGGCCGTCCGGCACCAGGCACAACGCCAACCGGTCGGGCGCCAGACCGCGCAGCACCTCAAGGCGAGGCGTCGCCGCGTCGACCTGCGCGAGCGTCGGCTTAAGGACCATGACCACCAGGTCGGCGGCATCGAGCAACGCCACCGGCGTCTCCGCGCCGCCCACACGTCCCAGGTCCGCGAGCACATCGCCGTCGCGCGCCGTGAACGCCTTGGCCAGCGGACTCCACAGGCTCCCAAGCTGAGAAACGTTCCGGGGATCACGAACTCCGTGCAACAGCTCCGCATCCCCGTCCATCGGGACCACGTACTCCTCCAGCGGCAACTCGGTGCCCGATGCCTGGGGCGTCCGCGTTGCGAGACCGAGCACGCCCGGGCCGGCGGGTCCCCGGAGCCGGTCGGCCATGAACCCTGGAAGGACACGACGCCCCGCCGGGTCGCATTCGGCCAGCAGCACCCGGCGCGGCCACGTCAGCGCCAGGCCCAGCGCGGTCGTCGTCACCCCCGGCGACCCACCCGGCGAGACCAGACAGCACAACGCCACCCCTCAGCCCCGCCTCTCCGTCACCACCAGCACGACGAGCCCGGCCGCCGCACGCCGCGCCACCGTGCTGCTGTCGGCATCGGCCACCAGTAGCGACGTGCTGACGGTCCCCTGAGTGTCCGGGGCACTCACCTGATCGACGACCGCCTCGACATCACGCGGCACGACCGACTGGTCGCTTGGCGCGCCGGCCCCGGCAGACGGTGCTTGTCCGCCCGCCGTGAAGACCACTCGCACCTGCCAGCCGGGCGCCAGCCCCGGCGGCACCTCGCCCGCCTTCAACGGAACGGTCACCAGCGCCTGACCCTGCTGCGGACTCCGCCCCGACGCGAGCTGCGACGCCGCCAGCAGCGTCCCTCCACGCAGGTGAATCGCGGCGCGGCGGCCGACGACGTCCTCAAGCTGCCGTTCCGGCACTGTCGGCACGCCCGAGTCCACTGCCACCCTCGCGATGGTCAGATCCGCCCACTCCAGCTTGTGCCCCGCCGCCACGTCGCGGGCCAGCCGCACGACCGGAACCCGCTCGCTGGACGAACGGAACAGATACACGTTCGTCAGCACGGCGAACGCCAGCAGCATCGCCCCGGCCGCCATCCAGCCCGGACGGCGTTGCCTCGCCAAGCGTCCCGCCGTAGGTGGCACGGCTCCGACGCCGCGAGCCTTTGGTACCCCCTTCGACTGCGCCCCCGCGCCAGCCGTTCTCATCGATCCCCCCGTCCGTAGAGTCCCTGTGCCTCGGCCACACGCAGCCGGAACGTCATCGAACGGCTCAGCGGTGGCAGCACGCCGCTCGAACCGTCGGAACCCGTCCAGGTCCCGCCCCACACCACCGTCACGCGCACCCGGTAAGCGCCGCCCCGCTCGTGAGCTGACGACTGCGAATAGGTGTACGAACAGTCGGTGCGCTGCCTGGACGCCCGGCGAGACTCGTCGTAAGCGGTGCCCGGCCCGGTGCACCGGACGCTGCCTCGCCCGTCGCCGGGATCGATCGTCATGCTCTGGGGTCGGGCGACCACCTCCGCCCACACCCCGCGGGCGGCGGCACGGCCGGTCATGGTCTTCCAGTTCGTCACCCAGAACCACTCGGGCAGCCCGACCAGCCCGTCAGACCCGCGAGGCGGTGCCGTCCGGACGTTCGGAACGGGGATCGGCAGCCGCCTCCACTCCGTCGCGGCCAGCTCAGACGGCGACGGGCCCGCGCTGCCGCCGTCCCCCGTCTCCGGCTCACACACCTGGACGTCGCCGCCGACGTTCTCGCACTCATAGGGCGCGAGCCGTTGCGGCCCTTCTGACGTAGCCCCCTGAAGAGCTGGGTCGTTGGTTGAAGCGTTCCCCTCGGCTCCATCGTCGTTCGCGCCGAAGCCGTATCCGTACGTGTAGACGCTCGGTGGAACAGGTTCGTCCGGTGGTGTAGCCGCGATGGCGGCGGGCAAGAGGAGGCCGCTCATCAGAGTTGGTGCTACTGCCTTCACTTGTTCAGCACCCCTCGCCCAGAATGATGAACTTGCTTACGCGCCACCGGCCATCGGTTCCCCTTTCCAGGAGTGCCTTGATATTGCGTTCCTTGACGCCTCGATTCAGCTTCTTCTGTGTCCGCGTGTCCAAGAGACCGGCGTTGCTCGAATCTTGGCAGTCGCGGACCACGGCACCGTTCCCGGTGAGATCAACGCGTGCGATGCGGACGACGATGTTGCCGTAGGTGGCCTGGTTCTTCTCCTTCATGTCGTCGATCCGCTTCAACACTCGAGAGAGTTGTGGTTCGACCATCACGGCGGACAGTTCCTGCTTGCGGGTCTCTGGTGCAAGGGAATCCGCCCGGTCGAGCATGGCGACGAAATCCGTGTAAGCCTGTGCGACGGCTGCGGTCGGCGATGGCGTCGCGGCCTGGGCGGATTCGGTAGTGGACGGCAGGGCGGCGGCTTCCTGCTCCGTGCTGCAGCCGGTTGTCGCCAAGGCGATGCCCACGGCACTGAACCAGCAGAAACGAGTGATCGTCCTGCGACCGATTCCGGTCAAGGCGTTACCTCCATCTCCTTCGGTACTCCGCAGTCGTCGTACGTCCTGTTGCGACAGCATCGCCATTAGGGCGCCGAGCGATCGTAGGGGCATGGGTGGCGTCGTGTGTCCGCGTCACGCCGCCATGAGGGCAAATCCGCGTACATTCGCCACCAAGGAACTTCGTGTTCGAGGTCCTATGTCTTTTATGGACGGATTGCGAAGCTCGGTGTGTTGAGCCGAGCGGGCTCGGGGTCTCACATTCCCGCGAAGTCGGCGGCTGGCGTGGCCGAGATTCGGCCGTCCTTAATGGCGGCGACGATGTGAACCTCTGCGGCATGCCGCTGCTGGTACAGCCGGCTGGCGGGAAGCTGTCGGCGCCGGGCGAGCTCCTGCACCGACAGGCCCTCCAGCCTCGTCGCGATGACCAGCTCGGCGGCATCCGGCGTGACGACGCCCTGTCGGACGGCGTCCAGGAGCAGATGGACGGGATCGTCCTCGACCGTCGCGGCAGCAGGACGTTCCGGCAACTCCGTAGGGTCGCAGGGCACGAGCCGTGCCTCGCGGCCTCGGGCTCGCAGAGCGCCCTTCCGAGCCCACAGCATGAGCCGCGCGGCGATGTGCGGTCGATCGATGTCGATCCGGGCCAACTGTGCGACGAACTCCGTCAGCAGCTCGGAGACGATGTCGTCCGCATACCTCTCCGGGCTCGTACGGAGGGCGCGGGCGGCCGTGTTCTTCAGCCCGGGCATCGCCACCCCGACGCAGCCGACGACCCACGCCGGGTCGCCCGACCGCGTCCGCTGGACGAGCTCCTTCCACGCGGCGTCCTTGAGGTCGTCGGTTGAGGACCGCTCCAGCAGCAGCGTCCGGAGCTCGGCCAGGCTCACGAGGCGGCCCGGCAACCCTTGGCCGATCGTGCGGCCGTCGAGCCCGAGCGGCTTCGGGCCCGTGGTTAGGAGCTGGAAGGAACGTTCGGCGACGGCCAGCGCGTTGCCGCCGCACACGCGGTCAGGCTCGTTCGTCGTGACGTGCACAGCGGTGTCCTGGTCGAACATGACGGCCCCCTGAAGGTCGTGTCGGATCGGTGCCGTCAGGTATCCGCCACGACGTCGACACTTCATGGGCAGCGCGTGGGCACGAGCTCGTGCTCACGACTTCTCGTTACCTGCCAAGAACCGCTGTGACCTGCGGAGACGTTGGCGAAGGTGCGTGCAGGGGCTGACAGGTAAAGCGACCTGTCTGCTCACTCGGCGTCTGACCTGCGTGTTCGACGGCCGAAGTTTCCTCGTTATGGAGTCCGTAAAGGCTCCCGGGAGGCGAGCCTGGGGCGGGGGACGTAGCGGCCCCCGCCCCTCATGTCAGGACTGGAAGGCTCGAAGTTGCAGGCGTTCGGCGATGGTGTCGGTGAACCAGGCGATCTGGTCGCTGTCGGGGTCGGCTTCCGCCCGGACGGTCGTGCACCAGTCGTCGCTGTTGAGAACGGATAGGTACCGGTCGACCAGTTGTCGGTGCTCCAGGTCGGTACAGCCGATGTTTGCAGGGGCGCCTTGGGCCAGGTGGTCGGCGATGTTGGCGGCGTACAGGTACCGCCGCAACGACGGTTGCTGGCGGCCGAGGTGGCGGACGAACGCGTCGAGCACGATGCGCGCGGGCGGGTATCGCTCGAGCGTCATGCCCATGCCCGAGCATTGGCCCAGGATGCTCAGCAGCCGCCCGGTGTGGTCGATCAGTTCGTCGTCGGCCTCGTCCGCGGTGATCGCTTCCTGCAGGTGCGCGGCGGTGGCGACCTTGCCGGCGTAGTAACCGTTCAGGAAATGGCCGTCGCAGGCGTGCCGCAGCAGCCAGTCGCGTCCCGCGCCGGTTTCGCAGAGGGCTTCGACGAGGTAGACACGGCCCCAGCCGTCTGCGCGTTCGGCGAGCCACAGCAGGGCTTGGCTTCCGTTGCGGCGGCGTCGTAGCGCACGGGCGGCCAGCGGTCCGAACCGCTCCGAGAGCAGGCCGATGGTCTGGACGAGCGGGATGTCGCCGTCATGCCAGTCGGCCGCCAGCAACGCCAAGCCGACGGTGGCCGAGCAGCGGTCGGGGCTGCGCCGCACCAGCCATCGTCCGGTCCGCCGCACCCTGTCTCGGTCGGCCCGGAATGCTGCGGCGGTGATGTGCTCGTTGGGGTGGATGGGCACGTGTAGATCGTGGAACGCCCAGGTGAGGACGCTGGGTGGTGCGACCGGATCGGCGAAGTGCTCGTCCAGGACGGCCGCGACGTCGAGACCGACGTGACGCTGGTCGCGGGCCCTGCGTGGCCGCTCTCCGCGGTGGAGCTCGTGATCGGGGTAAGGCTCCCCGTCCTGCGGTAGTGGCGCGTCCGGGGTCTGGCGATGCAGGCGCATCGCGTGGTCGAACAAGCTGATGTGCTCTCTGAGCGCTTCGCGCTCGGCCGTCCCGCTCACCGGAGCGCGGAGGACTCGTTTCTGTCGATCATGTTCGCAGCGTGCCAGCCGTCCATCTGGGAGGCAACGGTATTTCGGCGGCAGGTGTGCGGCCTGGTGGGGGACGGCCGTGGAGTGCGTGAACCAGCTGAGGATCAGATGTCTTTCATGTACCAGCGGCTGTGGAGGTCGTTTCTTCTCAGGTCGTTCAGGCGGCGGGCGAGTTCGCGGCGGGAGAAGGGGTCGCCGGGGGCGTTGCGGATGTGGATGCCGATGGCGTAGAGGTCGCGTATTCGCATGAGCGTTTCGTAGCCGGGCCATTCGCGGAGGTCGTAGCCGTAGGCGTCGGTGAAGTCATCGACGTCGGCGGGAGAGAGGCCGAAGCGTCGTTGTCCGTGATGACTGTGGATCAGGTCCCACTCGCGGGGGCCGATGGCGACGCTGTCCCAGTCGCCTAGCACCACGTGGCCGTCCTGGTGGCGCATGAGATTGTCGATCCACGCGTCGCCGTGGAGCAGTGCGGGCGGGGTGACGAACGGCAGCTCGTTCCAGGCGGCGGTCATGGCGGTGATGCGTCCGCGCAGCCATTCCTGCTCGGCGGCGTCAAGGACGCCGGGGTGTTGGTGGACGGTCGCGCGGATGCTGGCCAGCGGGTCGGTGAGCTGCCGCATCGGGAATGGCGGTCGGGGACCGGTGTGCAACTCGCGGAGCAGACGACCGAGGTCGTGGGTGCTCGCGGGCGTGGGGCTGGTCGGGACGAAGCGCCAGAAGGTCGCGGTGACTCCGTCGATGGTCACCGGCTGGTCGGCGATCTCGTCGGCGGGCTGGACGGTGGGGAAGCCTCGTTCAGCGAGCCAGCGGGTCACCGCCAGGACGGCGGGAAGACGTTCGGCCGCGGTGGGGGCTGTGGCGATTCGGACGATGATCGGCTGGCGGAGCTTGAAGACCGCGTTGCTGCGCAGCCGGAGCAGCTCGGCGCCTGAGGCGTCGATCTCGACGAGGTCGCATATCCGTTCGAGGAGCACCCAGGCGCGTCGGTGCAGGTCTGGGGCGCCGGTCAGCTGATCAGGCATCGCGCCGGCCACGGGGTGGAGGTCCGGTGAGCGGTGAGGTTTCCAGGGACAGGACTTCCTCCAATGCGCGCATCGCCTTGCTGCGACGGTACTCGGTGGGGATGGCGGAATGGACGTCCCGGCCTCGGACGAAAACGATGGTGGTCCGCTGCTCCGGTGGAAGGGCCAGCAAGGTTTGGGTGGCCAGCTCGCAGGCTTCGGCGGGACGGGCGTTGTGGGCCAGGCTCGTCGCCTGGTCCAGCTTGACCAGGGACGGGTCGATGCTCGGGGTTCGCGGACGGCACAGGGCGAGCGCCGACTGGTGCACGGCGTCCGCCTTGTGGAAGTTGGGCAGGTGGGCGAACGTCCCGCTCATGTACAGGTAGAGACGCTGCTCGGTGAAGTCGAAGGCGAGCGCCCCGGTGTTGCTCCCTTTGATCTGGGAGAACAGTTGCTGGGCACGCCCGAGCGCGGACATGGAACTGCGGTGGTCGCCCAAACGGGCGAGGGCCCGGGCTTCGGCTGCGGCCGCCAGCGCGGTTGGTGAGGAAGGTGTCGCGCGTCCCAGGGCTTGTGCTTCCCGGGCGAGGTGAACAGTCTCCGTCAGGTCGCCGTAGTAGTACGGCAGCATCGCCTCCTGCGCCCGGACCAGAGCACGCAGTTGCGGGTCTCCAGTGTCGTCGGCGGCGGTCTTGGCAGTGCCGTACCAGGCGCGGGCCTGGCGGATGTCACCCAGCTTCATCAGCGCGTCGGCGCTGAGGATCGCCAGCGCGGCCGCCACCCGGGATAGCCGACATTGGATCGGCCCGGGCTGCCGCTGGGACGCCAGCGCGCGGATGTCGGCGAACTCCAGCATGAGTCGGCACAGCATCGGGATCGGTGGCGTGGCCAGATACTCCCGGCGACAGTGCAGGACCATCTCCTCCAGACGGTCCATCTGGTCGTCGGTGACCGTTCCCGTGGCCAAGGTCCGGTCCATCTGCTGCCGGAGCTGGTCGACCTCGGTGAGCAGCCGGCTCGCCGTCGTCTCCTGGCCACCGGTGAGGACGTCGTTGAACAGCGTTCGCCGTCGGACGTCGTCGTTCGTCTCGGTGGACGGTCCGGGGACGTGCAGCGCGCTGGGGTGCAGGATGGGCACCTCGGGGACGTCGGACCGGGGTGACCGCGCGGGGACGATCACGACCTCATCGGTGCCGTCGTCCTCGCTGTAGTCGGCGTCCAATCCGAGACGGACGGGGTTGGCTCTGTAGAGCCGGGCCAGCCGGTCGATCGTGTCGGGCCGCGGACGGGCGCGGCCGTTCTCCCACACGTTCAGCAGGTCGATATTGGCCTGCGGACGTCCCAGGTTCTCGCGCTCGCACAACTCCATCAGGTGATCGATCGCTGTTTGTGCCGTCCAGCCGCGCGCCAGGCGGTGCGCCTTGAGCAGGCTGACCCCACAGCAGCCGTGGATCGCCTGGACCAACCTCCACGTTCGCCAGCCGTCGGCCTCGGCACGTTCGCGCCAGCGGCGGGCGCAGGACGGTGCGTGCTCTCCACGGGCCATCTCGGTCTCCCCACGACGTTCCGCCAACGCCAGGTGCCACTGGCCCTCAGCGTAGATGGCACTGACCGGCCACGACCTTCGCTTGTGGCCAGACGACCCGCGCTCCCGTGGAGCCGCGACGGGTTCCTTGTGCTTTTCCGTGTTCATTCCACGGGTTCTGTGGATCCGTGGAATCGCCGCGATTGGCCGCGTCCTGACTCTGCGTCACTGTTCTGGCACTCAGGCGTCTTGGAGGGCTGCACGAGGCAGCCAGGACCGTTCAGGAGGTGTGGCCGTGGCGAAGTCTTCGAGACTGTTGCCAAACGCGGTGGCCGACCAGTCCGAGGGGGATCGTCCCGCCCACGTGGTGTGGTGTGGCTCCGAATCGGGGTTGTTCGTCCGAGACCTCCCCGGGGAGCGGGTGGCACGCGACGCCAGGGCGACTGTTCGAGGGGTACTCCGGGCGGCCGGCATCGACGAGTCCAGCGTTGAGGACGCCGAGCTGGCCGTCGGCGAACTCGCCGCGAACGCCGTCTCCCACGCGGCTGGGCCGTACGAGATCCGCTTCGTGCTCGTCGCCGGGCGTCCGATTTGGTGCGAGGTCATCGACGGGGACGAGGACCTGGCCGGCATCCCTGAGAAGTTCGCCAAGCTGCGGACCGCCGACGTCGTCGACTCGATATCGGACGAGGCTCCGCAGGAGAACGGACACGGTCTCGCCATCGTTCACCGGCTCTCGGGCGGGCGGTGCAGGGCGTACCCCACGGTCACCTGCGCGACCGGGCAGCCGGGCAAGGCGGTGGCGTTCGCCTTGCCCGGCGCGGGCCCGCGCTGAGCCGCTCCCAAACCTCAGGACCGGCGGCGTCGAACACGAGGCTGCTCCCTCCGGCCTCCCCGCCGGTTCCGCCGCCGGTCCTGGCTCCACCCACAAGACCACTTCGACGGATAGGACGAACGCAGTGGACGATCCAGCGCTCCTCGACATCGACGCGCCGCTGGCGGAGCTGACGCACAGGTTGAGGGCCCGAAGCTGGAGTTGCGAGCTCGCGATCCGGACGGACGATGCCGGACGCGCGGTTCTGCGTCTTCAGCCTCCCGGCGCCTTCGGAGACCCCGCCCGGACCGTCGAGGTCGAGGTGCGCGAGTTCGATCAAGAAGCGCACTTCGCCTACGTGCAGAACTCCGGACGGCCGATCGCGCCCGTCACCCAGCTCGACCGGGCGGTCCGAGCGATCGTGCACGTCCATGGCGGCACTATGCCCGCTCTGCCGCAGGTTCCGGACGGGCTGCTGGCCGCCTTCGAGTCCTTGAGATCGGAGCGGGGTGGCCGGTCGGCTACGCGACCTGTAGACGACGAGGCCGAGGAATGACGAGCCGGGCTGGTGGAGCAGCTACTCGCGCCGGTGAACGCGACGCGATCCCCGAGCTTCGGTTCGTCCCGCGTGACAGGTTCGAGCATGCGCGTGACTTGGTGGAACGCCTCACCGACGCCGGGCTGCGCGCGTTCTCCAGTTGGGAGTGCGCGCCCTCCACCGTGTCGGTCACCACGTGCTCAATCGATCCCGGGTCGGGCCGGACCGAGACCGTGTGGTGCCTGCCGTGGCCGGGGCGGGACGTCCTGTACTGGCAGCGGCCCCGAGTCACCCATGGGGACGACGCCTTCCTCTGGCGGTGGTTCGAGCCGTTGTGCCCGCTGGCGGCCACCGCACGCGCGGCCGCCCATCTCATAGCGGCCGTGAGGGGCGATCGCGACGTAGCGATCGGTGATGGGAGGGCGCCACAGCGGGATTCGTGACGAGTTGCGGGAGGCAGCAAGCTGCTCGTTGCGTGCTCACTATCTGTCAGACTTCCGTTTGACCTGGGGATTCTCGTCTCCGGAGGCATGCCCCATGCGCGTTGCCTGTCCGGTTCGGGGTTTCCAGCATTGGTCGATGAACTGACCTTCCGGATCCTTGACGGACGCGCGGGCGCCGGGCGAGCGTCGAGGAGACGGGTGTCACCCTTGGTCACACCTGCGACGCTGGAGGCTGTCGTGCGGCTAAGTTTCGTTGGCATCACCCCGGACACTCCGACCAATGAGTGTCCGGCCGTCTACGTCGATGAGGACACCGGCGACTTCTGGTTCCAGGGTGAGCGGGTCACCGACCCGCGCGCGCTGGCCGAGGTCGACGGGCACAGCCCGCTCGGCGCGAACGAGGTGGTGGTGAAGCTGCCGCCGGTGATGAAGGACTTCATCCTGGAGGCGATCAATGGCACGTACGAGCGAGGGAGACGCGGGCCAGGCCGCCACGGCGAATGACGAGACCGGCGAGCAGGTCCCTCAGACGTTCACCTCGCTGCTGACCGGGTGCCGGTTCTCGGCCGTCCATCTGGAGCAGCGCGACGTCTACACCCCGGACAACGCCGACTTCCTCCGGTGGCGCGACGGCGACCACTTCGACCCGGTCGAGTGGGGCCGGGACTGGATTGATCTCGTCGCGCCGCTGGTTGCCCGCGGGGTGATGGTGCGGCGTGCCCGGATCGTCTCCGAGCCGGTGACCGACTACATCCGGTTCGAGTACGGAGTCACGCCGATGAACCTGGCGGCGGGGGAGCAGGTGCGGTGGCTGCCCCGCCGCCGGGCGTCGGACCTGGCCGTACCCGGTAACGACTACTGGGTGTTCGACGATCGGCTGGTGCAGTTCAACCACTTCGCCGGGGACGGTTCGTCTCTACGGCAGCCGGAGAACCGCGACGAGCAGGCGGTGGTGTCGATGTGCCTGTCGGCATTCGAGGCCGTGTGGGAACGCGCGATCCCGCACGAGGACTACAAGCCGGCCTGATCGGTATCGCCCCGTGCCCGGCTCGCCGTCGTCGTCATCCGCGCAGGCTGCCCGGCAGGCGCTCGCCGACCAGCTGAGGGAGCTGCGCGGGGAGGCCGGTCTGACGGCCAAGGCGCTCGCCGCCGAAGCCGGGTGGGACCGGACGAAGGTCTCCCACATCGAGCACGCACGCCGCCCCCCGTCCGCCGAGGACATCCGGACGTGGTGCCGGGTGTGTGGCGCCGACGACCAGGCCGAGGATCTGGTGGCGTCCCTGCGGGCCGCCGAGGGCATGTGGGTCGAGTGGCGCCGCATGGAGCGCGGCGGGTTGAAACGGGCGCAGGAATCGGTTCTTCCGCTGTTCGAGCGGACGCGCATGTTCCGCTCGTACGCGTCGTGGCTACTGCCCGGACTGCTCCAGACCGAGGGCTATACCCGGGCCGTCCTGCAGGCGGTCCGGCGACGCCGTGGGCTCGCGGACGATGTCGAGGCCGCGGTCGCCGTCCGGATGGAGCGCACTCGGATACTTCGGCGGCCGGGCCGGACGTTCGCGTTCCTGGTGGAGGAGTCGGTGCTGCGGACGGGCGTCGGCGGGGCCGAGGTGATGCGCGAGCAACTCGCCCATCTCGCGGACGTGGCCTGCCTGCCGTCGGCCTCGCTGGGGATCGTCCCGATGCGGCCCGATCGCGAGATTCGGCCCGTCGAGGACTTCTGGATCTTCGATGGCGAACAGGTCGGCGTCGAGCTCGTCTCCGGCTACCTGACCGTCACCAACCCGCGAGAGATCGCCATGTACGGGCAGGTCTTCGGCTCGCTGGCGGAAGAGGCCGTCTACGGCGCCCGGGCTCGACGCCTCATCGACGACGCGCTCGACGTCCTGGCTGACGAAAAGTGACCTGTCACATCTCGTCACACTCGTCGCCCCCGCGGATCGACCGCTCTTAGCGTCGCACTGCATCGCTTCCCAACGGGCTTTGAAAGCCGAGGAGCGGCGGCCATGCCCGGGTCGGGCGGGCCGTGTGCGTGCTGAGCGTTCCGACGAGCGGAAGGACCCCCAACGATGAGCTTCAGCATGATGGACGCCCCGCAGGCAGCCGGCGAGGCGGCGAACCAGGACCCGTTCGAGCTGGACATCCGCGTCCTGGAGTCGAGCGACGCGGCGGCCTCCCTCATCAACCTGACCGACGACAACTGCGGCAGCTCCTGCCCGAAGGCGTGCGCGACGAACGTGGGCTGAGGACGCCCGATCGCACCGGGCGTTCGCGCGCCCGGTGCGACGAACCGTCCGGCTGGTGGCGTACGAGGTCGATTGGCGAGGAGGGCTCACGATGAACGGCGGCCGGTTGTACCGGTGCGGCGATCTGGTGCTGCTGCGCGCAGCTCCGCATGCCGAGTTGCCGCTGCCCGCTTGGCCGGACCTGTCCGGCGACTCGCCTGATCACTGCACTCAGTGGCTCGCATGGCTCCGGACGGTCTGGGCGATCGACGCCGTCGCCGACGCGATCGAGCACGCCAGCCCGGTGCTCGCGCAGGAGGTGCGGACGGTGTGCGCGGCGGAGGACCCAGGCGTTCGGCGGGTGCGGCGGGTGACTTCGTCCGTCGTCCGGTACATGCTGCGGATGACGAGCCGGGCCACTCCCTTCGGGCTCTTCGCCGGGGTGGCCACGGCGTCGTTCGGCCAGAAGCTGGCATGGCGGTGGGGTGATGCCCACCGTGCTGTCGCCCGCGTGGGCGGGCCTTGGCTGGCCGAGGTGATCGAACAGCTCGAAATGACGCGTGATCTGTTCGAGCGACTTCACCTGGTGGCCAACGACCTGTGCTTTCGGCGCGGGGACCGATTGGTCGTGCCGTATCCGGTACCGCGGCGAGACGGCGTCTCGTCGGCGGAGATCTCGCTTCGGTACACGGCCGCCGTGGAGATCGTCCTCGAGGCGGCGCGGTCACCGACTCGGAGCGATGAGCTCGCCGAGAAGCTCGCGGCCGAGTTCCCCGCGAGGCCGTTGCCGTCGATCGTCGACATGCTCGCCGGCCTGGTGAAGCAAGGTGTACTGATCAGCGACCTTCGGCCACCGGCCACAGTGGTCGACCCACTCGGGCACGTGGTCGAGCGGCTGGAATCCGCCCGCGCGGACGGCGTCCCGCAGGTCGAGGACACGTTGCGACGGCTGCGCCGAGTTCGAGACGACTTGGGACAGCACAACAACGAGCCCGATCCCGGTCGGGCACGAAACGCGCGTGCCGCAGCGGTCTCCCGAATGCGCGAGCTCAACGCCCGGCCCGCGCAACCGCTCGCACTGGATCTGCACGTCGACAGCGAACTCGTCCTGCCTCACCTCGTTGCCAGGGAGGCCGAGGCCGCGGCATCTGTCCTCGCCCGGCTGACCGCTCATCCGTTCGGAACGGAACCTTGGAAGCAGTTCCACACTCGATTCTTCGAGCGATACGGCGTCGGCACGCTCGTACCGGTCCTGGAGCTGGTGAACCCGGACGTCGGCTTGGGCTTCCCGTCCGGCTACCTCAGCGCCGCTCCCGAACCTCGTCTACCGCTCTCCACACGCGACGAGCGGCTCCTGGCGTTGGCCCAGGCCGCAGTGCTCGATGGACGGGGCGAGATCGTCCTGGACGAGCGGTGCATCGAGCAGCTCGCACCGGACGAGGCGGCGCGGTACCAACCGCACGCAGAGATCTGCTTCGAGCTCCGAGCCGCTTCGGAGATCGCCGTCGACAACGGCGACTTCACCCTGGCCGTCACCGGAGTCTCCCGAGGCATGGGCACCATGGTCGGCCGCTTCGTCGGCTTGCTCAGCCGGGCCGCACAGGAACGGGTGAGAAACGGGTTCGCCGGGGTGCCGACGAGCGATCCCGATGCCCTGCCGGTACAGCTCTCCTTCCCATCACCGAGTCCGGGAGGCGCAAACGTCAGCCGTGTCCCCGAGTTGCTGCCTCATGTCGTCAGCCTCGGTGAGCATCACGCGGTGCGCGGCACGCGGGTCCCGGTGGACGACCTCGCCGTTGGTTGTGACGGCGAACGGCTCTACCTGGCGTCCATCGGCCTCGGACGACGTGTGGAGGCGGTGATCCCGCACGCACTCGACCTGCGCGCGCATACTCCGCCGATCGCGCGGTTCCTGGCGGAGGTCGGCAAGGCGCAGGACGCCATCCTCACCGGCTTCGATTGGGGTGCCGCCAGTCGTCTGCCGTTCCTCCCACGGGTGCGGCACGGGCGGACGATCCTCTCGCCGGCCCGATGGCTTATGGAGGCGGCGGACCTTCCCGGGCAGGGCATCCCGTGGCGCCAGTGGCTCGACGCCTTCACCGAGTGGCGCACCCGCCGACGTCTCCCCGCGACCGCGGTCCTTGCCGAGGGAGACCGCCGCCTGAAGCTGGACTTCGCGGAACAGGCGCATCTCGCGCTGCTACGGACGAGCCTGCGGCGTGCGCCTCGAGTCGTCCTGGAGGAAGCCGTCAACGTCGAGGACTACGGATGGTGTGGCGGCCGTCCGCACGAAGTGGTCGTCCAGCTGACGAGCACCGCGACCACGCGTCCCGTGCGTCCGGCGATCGGGCGTCGTGTGGCTCGGCGGGACGACGGACATGTCCCCGGCGCGTCGCCGTGGCTGTTCGTCAAGCTCTACGGGCATCCCGAACGCCAGACCGAGCTGCTGGCGCAGCACGTGCCCGCCCTCCTCGCGGACTGGGACAAGCCACCCGCCTGGTGGTTCATCCGCTATCGCGACCCCGAACCCCACATCCGGCTTCGCATCGCCGCGGACGACTTCGGGACGGCCGCCGCGCGAGCAGGCTCGTGGGCCGAGCACCTGCGCCGGGTGGGCCTGCTGCGCGACGTCCAGTTCGCCACCTATTACCCGGAGGTCGGACGCTGGGGCAGTGGGCGCTTGATGACGGCGGCGGAGGACGTGTTCGGCGCGGATTCGCGAGCCCTGTTGGCCCAGCTCGGTGAACCGTCGCGGCCTCGCAACGCCGTGCTCACGGCAGCGCAGTTCGTGGCGATCGCCGTCGCCTTCACCGGCAGCACCCAGCTCGGGATGGCCTGGCTGATCCAGCACGTGGCCGCGAAGGCGTCGGTGCCCTTGCCGCGCGATGCCATGGCCCAAGCGGTGCTCCTCGCCGATCCGACAGACGACTGGCAACGACTGCGTGCGGCCTCGGGCGGCCAGCCCATCGTGGCGGCGTGGAAACAGCGCGAAGACGCGTTGACCGCCTATCGCGTGCTCCTGGACGGGGACGGCGGAATCGACCCCGACGCCGTCCTCACATCCCTGCTGCACGCCCACCACATGCGGGCCGTCGGCATCGACCCCGACGGCGAGCGCACCTGTCTCCGGCTCGCCCGCGCCGTTGCCCAGGCGTGGATGGCCCGCCCCGCGAGGAGCCGAGCATGACGTCGCTCGACCGGGACGTTGCCCGGACGGTCGCCGACGCGGTCGCCGAGGCGCTCGCTTCGCCATGCGGCGCACGGGCGCTGGGCCTCCGGCAGGGATGGTGGCCTCAGTCCCTCGCGGTCGGTGCCGCGGGGGTCGCGCTGCTGCACATCGAGCGTGCTCATGCGGGGTTGGGCTCGTGGCAACGGGCCCACGAATGGCTCGACTGCGCGGCGCATGACGGCGTCCACACCGGCGCGGACGCTCATCTGCACTACGGGGCGCCAGCGCTCGCGTTCGTCCTACACGCGGCCATCGGAGAGCAGAGCCGCTACGCCCGCGCCTTGGAGACACTCGACCACCACATCGCCATCGCAACGCGCCGCCGACTGGACGCCGCCCACGCCCGCATGGACGGGGGAGCACCTCCTGCGCTTGCCGAGTTCGACGCCATCCGTGGGCTGACCGGCATCGGCGCCTACCTGCGACATCGCAACGCCAACGCCCCGCTGCTTGCGGAGATCCTGGCCTACCTCGTCCGGCTCACCGAACCCATCGACGACCACGGCGAGCCGCTGCCCGGCTGGTGGACGAACCTCGGGCCCTCCGGTCGTCCGTCACGCAACTTCCCCGGAGGGCACGCCAACACCGGCATGGCGCACGGCATCGCCGGCCCGCTCGCGCTCCTCGCGCTGACGTTGAAGGACGGACTCACCGTCGATGGCCACATCGAGGCGATTGAACGCATCTGTACCTGGCTCGATCGCTGGCGACAGGATGATGGCAACGCCCCTTGGTGGCCGTACTGGATCACCCACGCGCAGTTGTGCGGCGACCAGCCGCTCCCCGCCAAGCCGTCGCGCCCATCCTGGTGTTACGGGACGGCGGGCGTGGCTCGTGCACAGCAACTTGCCGCGCGCGCGATCAACGACGACGCGCGGCGGGAGATGGCAGAACGCGCCCTGGCCGGCGCATTCACCGACTCCGAACAACGCGCGGCGATCATCGACTCGTCCCTCTGCCACGGCCACGCGGGCCTCCTGCAGATCGCGAGCCGTTGCGCCGCCGACGCACGCACCCTGATGGTGAGGCACATGACGCCGCTCCTCCACGCGGTCGTCCGCGATCCCGACCCCGAACGCGTGGCCGCCGAACTGCTCCAACCTCCCCACGGATGCTTCGGCTTCCTCGAAGGAGCCGCAGGCGTCGCACTCGCCCTGCACAGCGCGGCGTCCGGTTCACCCCCGGCCTCTGGCTGGGACTCATGCCTGCTGATCGCCTGACCGGCCACGACGAGGAAGGACCACGCATGGACACCGGCGACTGGCCACAGGTCGTCATCGACTTCCCCGACTGGGCCACGGCCGATCGCGTTGCCGCAGGCGTCCTGCGTCCCGCGCTGGTCACCGCCGAGGAGAACGGGCTGGTCCGCCGGTGGTTCTTCATCCGGAAGGCACCGTCCTGGCGTCTGCGGTACGAGCCCACCGACAGCTCCGCGCAGCGGTTCCTCACGCGCATGCTGAACCGCGCGACGGCCGACGGACGGGTCACCGGGTGGAGGACCGGCATCTACGAGCCGGAGACGGTCGCCTTCGGCGGGACGGCCGGCATGCAGCTCGCACACGACCTGTTCCACCACGACAGCCGCCACATCCTCGACCACGTCGCCCAGCCGGCGGCCGACCTCGGGCACCGGGAGCTGGGAGTTCTCCTGTGCAGCGTGCTGATGCGCGCCGCCGGACTCGACTGGTACGAACAAGGCGACGTATGGGCACGCGTCGCCCGCCACCGTCCCGCCGAAGCCGAACACTCACCGTCCGCCAGCCTGAAGGCGGCCGTGCGCAAACTGATGACCGTTGACGTCGGCCCGTCCAACACCCTCCTCGCCGATGCAGGCCCCCTCGCCGGCATCGCCCCTTGGACCGCCGCGTTCGACCATGCAGGACGACAACTCGCCGACATCGCCGCACACGGAGCCCTCGAACGCGGGCTGCGAGCCGTCCTGACCCACCACGTGATCTTTCACTGGAACCGCCTGGGCCTGCCCTACGCGGATCAACACACACTGGCCACACTGACAAGCGAGGTAGTCATGGGAAACCCGAACGGCGGCGCGTCCAGCCATAACACAGGCGGCGACGGCCCTAACGTCCCTGGCGTGAGCACCCACACCGGCCCCGATCCGACCGTGACTGCGGCATGCCTCCGCAACGCCCTCGTCGACAAGCTGCTGGAGGACGGGACGGTCCGCAGCGAGCGGGTCGAGGCCGCGCTCCGCGTCGTGCCCAGGCACCTGTTCGTCCCGGACGTCCCGCTGGAACAGGCGTACGCGGACGAGGCGGTCTACACCAAGCAGGACGACACCGGCGTCTCCATCAGCGCCGCGTCGCAGCCCACGGTCGTCGCGATGATGCTCGAACAGCTCCAGCCCGAGCCCGGTGAGCGCGTCCTCGAACTCGGCGCCGGAACCGGCTACAACGCCGCCCTTCTGGCGCGGATGGTCGGCGCCGAGGGCGAGGTCGTCACGATCGACGTGGACGACGACATCGTCACCGGCGCCCGCACCGGCCTCGCCACCGCAGGCGTCACGAACGTGCAGGTTCTGCTCGCGGACGGGGCGCTGGGCCACGCCGAAGGCGCTCCCTACGACCGGATCACCGCCACCGTCGGCGCGGGAGACCTGCCCCTGCCGTGGCTCGACCAGCTCGCCCCCGGCGGCCGTCTCGTCGTGCCCCTCCGGCTGCGCGGCGGCGTCTCCCGTTCGATCGCGTTCGAGCGCGACAACGGGCGGTGGGTCAGCCGGAGCAGCGAGATGTGCACCTTCATGCCCCTGCGCGGCATCGCCGACGACGCCCGCCGCATCATCCCGCTGACCAGCGACGGCTCGGTCTGCCTGCACGCCAACCGTGAGCAGACGGTGGAGGCGTCCCTGCTGAGCGGAGTCCTCGACATGCCCCGGCACGAAGCATGGACGGACGTGCTGATGCGAGGAGACGAGTCCTTTGAATGGCTGGATCTGTGGCTGACGTGCGTGATGGACAACGCCCTGAGCCGCATGCCCGTCGAGCAATCGGCGATCGATGAGGGCCTGGTCAGTCCGCAGTTCGGCTGGGGCGCCATGGCGGTACCCGACAAGGGCGACCTGGCCTACCTCACGATCCGCCCCCGCACGACCGACTCAGGGAACGGTGCCGGACGGATGTTCGAGGTCGGCGTCATCGGCCACGGCCCGACCGGCGACGCCCTGACCGATCGCGTCGCCGACGCGATCCGAACCTGGGACCGGGAGTACCGCTACCGGACCGTCCAGTTCGAGATCCAGCCGACGGAATCGGCCGACGCCGTCGACTCGGTGCCGGGCCGGTTCGTCTTCGACCGTCCGAACACGCGGCTCACCATCACCTGGCAGTGACATGGACGCCCTGGGCCGCATAGCCCGGAGGTTCCCACTGGTGCCCCGCGCGAGGCCCGCCTGCCGACCGCTCGACGAGCGGATCCGGGAGATCGCGGACCTCGCGCGGGCCGCGGCGGAACCGACGACCACCGACCCGCTCGCCACAGCCGCATCAGCACAGAACAAAGCCGCCCTGATCGCCAGCGACTGCGGCATGCCCGACCTCGCACGCGACCTGTGCCAACGGCACAGCGCGCTCTACCTCCAGGCTCGACCGCTGACCGCACGAACGGCACGGCATGCCCTCGAACCCCTGGTCAACCTTGCCCGCCTCGACATCAGAGCCGGTGCTCCCAACGCCGCCCGCAACAACCTCGAAGGGCTGTTCCGGGCTGTCCGCGATAGCGACACCGTGGTGATCGACGGTCAGGAGGTACCGCTCGCCGACGTCACCGGCTCACACGACGAGCGTCACGACCTGAACCAGTGGCTGTGGTCCGTCGTGCTCGCCGACGGCATCCGCGCGCTTACCGGCGCAGGCAGGTGGGACGACGCGGTCGCACATGCCGAGCGGCTCCGCGGTGTCGGGCGCCGGCTGCTGGACGGGAGACAGGCCGCAATCATCGCCCATGTACTCGCCGGAGAGCCCGAGACGGCGTCGAGGATGCTCGAACAGAGCACGATCACCGAGCCGTGGGAGCAGGCCGTCGCGGCGTGCTTGAGCATGTTCTGCCACCGCTCCATTGGCAGCACGGCGACCAGCGCGAAAGCCACCAAGATAGAGGAATACCTCGCTCTCGATGCGAAGCCGGAACTGGTGACCTTCCGCACTCGCGTGGCCCTCACCGCAATCGACCTATCCGGCGATGCCGCCTACCACGGCGAAGACCAGATGGTCCACCGAGTCGTAGACGAAGCCCTGGACCTCGGCGACGGCTACGCCGCGCGAGAGATTCTCCGGCATCCTCGTAGCGGCAAGCAGCTCACCGAAACCCAAGCCAAGCTCCTCTCCGCAGTCACGACCTCGGCAGGCCTGGGAAGCGGACATGTGCCAGCACAGCTGCTCGAAGTACTTATCGGCGCAGTCGAGAAGAGCCAGCACGTCACAGCATCGGCGTTAGCAACCTTGCCAGTCGATAATCTCACTGAATGCCCATCTCCTCGAGTGTTCGGTTCTTCGAAGTTAACCACCGATAGCGCTTGACGCCGTGCCCGGAGGTGTTGTCCAGTGACGTCGCCTGCTCGCGTCACTGGAGCCGCATGAGCGGCGGCGGGCGGTGGACAACGAAGAAAGGATTCGGGGGAAGTGGGAAACAAGAATTGGCGTCTGTGCACGCCGGGCGAGTGGCTGTGGACATCGGATCCGATGCGATGGCGGCGAATCTTCCCGGGCCGCGCCGACCAAGTGACGGTCGCACGGGTGTTCGCGGCCGGGCTGTTCGACGGCTCGGGCCGTGAGGAAGATGTGGCGGTGGTGGTGGCCGAGCTGGCCAGCAACGCGGTCCGTCACTCGCGCTCCGGGGCTGAGCGGGGATGGTTCGGCCTGGAGGTCACCCTGGCCGAGGTCTCCTACATCGGTGTCACCGACCTGGGCGGAGGCTGCATCCCGACGATCCGGTCGGAGAACCCAGACTGCGAGCCGCGCGTAGGCGGACGCGGACTGCTGATGGTGTCCCAGCTCGCGGTCGCCACGGGGATTCACGGCAGTCCGGTCATCGGCCACACGGTGTGGGCAGACATGGACATGCGTCGCTCCCCGCGGACCGGCCCCGTCCAGGAGGTCCCCCTGGCATCGTAGGGAGGGCCCAGCCTGCTGCTATCAGGCTGGCCCCTCAAGGGGAAGGATAGGCGAGTCGCCTGCCGACGAAGCCCCGTCCGCACATCCCGGTTCGCCGGGGCCGGGCGGGGCTTCGGCTTCGGCCGATGTGTCGGTCTTTGACCGTCGCCATCAGGGCTTGTCGGCGCCCTCTTTTCGGGGTTCCGCTCAATCTTCTTTTCGGGCTTCTTTTCGGGGGCTCGTCTATGAACAGAAGGTGCGGTCGGCGGCATCTGTGCAGGTGGCGACGGTTCTGAGTCTTCTGTTCGGGGGTGCGACTCCTCACCAGGACGACTCCTGGTAATAGATCGGGCCCTACGTCTCGGTGCACTGCAGTTGCTGCTCTGCTCTCCTCTGCCTCTGTTCGGTTGTCCCGGACCCGCTGCATGTTCGCACGCTCGGCCTTTGCCGTCGGGCCGGCTAGAGCCGGCCCGACGGCAAAGGCCGAGGCCCGGGTGCGACACGCGCTGAGGCGTCGCCGGAGGCAGCGGACGCCGTGAGGCGCCCGAGGCGAGGTTGCGAGCTGCGCACGCCCGGCGGCCCGGAGAAGAGACATCGAACGCCTCCGCCACCGATCAGGCGTCTTCCCGGCGGATGGATCCGACGAAAGATGAATGGCCGACGCGAGGTGTGATCCTAAATAGGTATCGGCTGGCGAAAATATGCTTGGTGGCGGCTTGGGTTTATGGCATCGGGTAAGGGGGTTCAGCCGTTGAGGTGAATAAAAAGCGGCCGGAGATGCTTGCCTATCGCTATCGCATCGAGAAATGGTCGAGCTCCCGATGAACGGGAACGGCGCCGAAACGCGGTCGCCGTGATCAGTGAATGGGAGACGAAATGGCCATGAAGAACGCCACCACCGAAAACCGTCCCACGGCCACGGAGAACGGCGGGCAGGGCGCCGCCGGTGTCACAGGCGGGGCGCGTCCGTCGGGCGCGGCTGGGGCGGTCTGGGATGCGCTCACCGCCAACCCGGGCGCGACCGTCACCGCGATCGCGACGGGTGCGGGTGTCAGTAAGACGCTGGCCGCGCGGACGCTGGCGAAGTTGGAAGGTGAGGGCCGCGCGGCGCGGACGCGCGGCGGTCGGGACGGCGGTAGGCGCCTGCCCGACATCTGGACCGCAGTCACCCCGGACGCCGAAACCCGCACTGACGCCGACGCCGACGCGTCCGCCGAAACCGCCGACCTCGACGAGCCCGCCGCCGCGCCCGCCGTCCCCACCACGGACGCGCCCGCTGAGGAGGCGCCCGCTGTGCCGGACGGGAACGTTACCGACGCGGCGGACCGCAGCGACGGCACCGACACCGACACCGGGGAAACGGAACTTGAGGTGATCGACGAGACGGCGGCCAACGAGGCGCGGGAGGCGCTGTGGGCGATGGGGAAGGCCGTCACGGCGGCGCTGGAGGCCTTGGACGCCGGGGACCCCGAGGCGGCGCTGACGGCGGCCGAGCGGGTCTACAGCGGATCGGGGAAGGCGCGGCGGTTGGTGCGTGCGGCGGCGGTCGGGCGCCCGCGTACCGGTTCGGGGCGTCCGCGTTCGGCGCCCGGTGAGATGCGCGCGAAGGTCGCCGGTCACCTGGCCACGCACCCCGGGATGGAGTTCACCCCGCACGAGATCGCGAAGGTGATCGGTCATTCGGCCGGTGCGGTGTCCAACGCCCTGGACCGGCTCGCCGAGGCCGGTGAGGCCGCGCTGGTGTGTGAGCGCCCGCGCCGCTTCACCGGCACCGCCCGCTGACCGTCCGTCCGTCGCCGCGATACGGGGCGGGCGCCGTCACAGCCCGCCCCCGGCAGCCCTCACACCACATAGGAGAAGCCATGACCACCGCTCCCACCACCCCGACCGCCGACACCGACGCCCCGACCGCCGCCCCGACCGCTGCGTCCGCGCCCGTTCCGGCGCCGACCGGTGGCCGACTGGCACCAGGCGAACTGCGGCGGCGGGTCGCCGCTCACCTGGCCGCCGCACCGCGTAGCGCGTTCACGCCGGGCGAGATTGCTCGGGTTCTGGACCGGTCCGCCGGGGCGGTCGGTAACGCGCTGTCTGTGCTGACCGGCCGGGGACAGGCGGAGCAGGTGATGACGGCGCCGCGCCGCTACCGCGCCACCGCCACCACCGCCGACGCCATCACCGACGGCGCCGCCGCTACCGGCGGTGGTGGTGGCGGTACGGGCGCGCCGTCGGCGGCGTCCCGCACCCCGGCCCCCGCGTCCGCTCCGGCGGCGCCGTCCCGTCCGGCGTCCCCGGCGCCCGGTAAGGGGAAGGCGGCGGTGGTGGTGCGGCCGAACGGTCAGGCGTACCACCCGCGCAAACTCGCCGACCTTCCCGATGTCGCCGCGCTGCAGCGCCTGCGGGACGCGTCCATTCCCGCGATGCTGTACGGGCCTCCGGGGACGGGGAAGACGTCGCTGGTCGAGGCGGCGTTCCCGGACCTGATCACGGTGGCCGGGGACGGTGACACCGCCGTCGCCGATTTCGTTGGTGAGTACACCCAGGCGCCGGGCGGCGGTTACGAGTTCGTCTACGGGCCGCTGGTGGCCGCGATGACCGAGGGCCGCGCCCTGTTCATCGATGACGCGACCCTCATCTCGCCGAAGGTGTTGGCCGTGGTGTATCCGGCCATGGACGGGCGCCGTTCGATCACCGTCAAGACGCACAAGGGCGAGACGATCACCGCCGCCGAAGGCTTCTACGTGGTCGCCGGACACAACCCCGGGGTTCATGGCGCCGTCCTGACCGAGGCGCTCGCATCCCGGTTCGCGGCTCAGATCCGGGTGTCGACCGACTATGACCTCGCCCGAACGCTCGACATCGACGCCCGCGCCGTCCGGGTCGCGCGCAACCTTTCCCGCCGCGCCGAGTCCGGGGAGATCGGGTGGGCGCCGCAACTGCGCGAACTGATCGCCTTCCAGAAGATCGCCGGTGTCCTCGGTACGGACGCGGCGGTGTCCAACCTTCTCGGTGTCGCGCCCGAAGAAGACCGCGACGTGGTCGCCGAGGTCGTGTCGTCGGTGTACGGGCGGACCGTCGCCCCGCTGGCCCTGGGCAACCAGATGTGACCGCGCCACCCCCCGTGCCCCCCCGCCCGTTCCCGGAACCGTCCGCACCCGCTCATGCAGGAGGCACCCGCCATGGCAACCCACATCATCCCCGCACCCACCACCGCCACCAGCGGCGGCGCCACTACGGGCGGGGCGCCCGTACCGGCGCCGGTGCTTCCCGGTGCCTGGCTGCGGCTGTCGGCGGCGTTCACCGACGCCGTCACCGACCTCACCGACCGCGAAGACCTCACCGTCAAGTGCGCGCCCGGCCTCGGGAAAGGTGCACCGGGCTGCTTCGTCCCGGCGCTGGCCACCATCGAACTCGACGGCAAGCACCTCGGCCCGCACCCGACCCTGTGCGACCCGACCCTTCCCGCCGACCGGGAACGCTACCCGGCGCTGTGGGGGGTGCTGGTACACGAGGCAGCGCACGCCACCCACACCCGCTGGGACGTCCCCAACGGCGCGCCCGCCGCCGCAACCGATGCGGCCATGACGCTGGAGGAGTCCCGGATCGAGGCGGCGCAACTGCGGCGCCGTCCCGCCGACCGGCCCTGGCTGCGGGCGGCGGCCACCCGCCTCGTCTTGGCCGACTTCACCGCACCGCCCGCCGCGCCGTCCGGTACCGCCTCGGCGGCGGGGGTGCCTTCGGCGCCGATGACGCCGTGGAACGCCGCACGCGCCGCCGCGCTGCTGCTGGCCCGCGCCGACGCCGGGATCCTCACCGCCGCCGAAACCGCCACACTGCGCGCCACCATCCTTGATGTGCTCGGCCCGACCCGGCTCGGTGCGCTGGCCGCGCTGTGGCACATCGCCTTCGCCACCGCCGACACCGACGCCGAGACGATGTTGGACCTCGGACGGCGGTGGTGCCGCATCGTCGATGCCGAACCCGACCGGCCCGCACCCGCCCCGGGCGCCTCCGACGGTTCGGGCACCTCTTCTCCGCTGGCCGAGGCGATCGGCGCCACCCTCACCGCTGTCGAGGCCACCACCACCGCCACCACCGCCGCCGCGCCCGCCTCGGGCAAGAGCGAGGAGCGCCGCCGTGAGCGGCACGCCCGCACCACCGCCGACGAGGCTGCCGCGCGGGTGTTCGCCGCGAGCCGGACCGACACCGGACGTCGGGGAAAGACTGCGATCACCGGCACCCGCCCGC